>NZ_JAVFVX010000420.1:0-481 GCF_033441795.1 Streptomyces sp. ADMS
GAGCTGCTGCGTTCCTGGCGGAGCCGGTCGGATCCCCGTGCGTTCCCGGGGCTGACGGGGCCAGGGCGGCGGAGCGTCGGCCTGTCGCAGCGTGATGTGGCCCGCCTGACGGGCGTGAGCGAGCGCTGGTACGGCTCCCTGGAGCGGGGCGACGAAGCCAACTACTCGGCGGACTTCCTCGACCGCCTGTCGTCCGCTCTGCGCCTGAGCCGCGCTGAACGCCACGCCCTGTACCTGAGGGCCATCGGACGACCGCCGGTCCTCGCCGCCGTCCCGGAGGCGGACGCTGCCGCCGAAATGGACGAGATCCTCCAGCAATTCCTCGACAGTCAGTCGCCCAATCCGGCCTACGTGTCGGACCTGGCGTGGAATGTGATCGGCCACAACCAACCGCTGCGCGAGTGGTTCCCCTGGGCTGCCCATCAGGCCAACCTCATGCGATGGGCATTTCTCAGCCGGGAGGCCCGCGAGCAGCTCGTGA
>NZ_JAVFVX010000421.1:0-481 GCF_033441795.1 Streptomyces sp. ADMS
TCACGAGCTGCTCGCGGGCCTCCCGGCTGAGAAATGCCCATCGCATGAGGTTGGCTTGATGGGCAGCCCAGGGGAACCACTCGCGCAGCGGTTGGTTGTGGCCAATCACATTCCACGCCAGGTCCGACACGTAGGCCGGATTGGGCGACTGGCTGTCGAGGAATTGCTGGAGGATCTCGTCCATTTCAGCGGCAGCGCCCGTCTCCGGGACGGCAGCGAGGGCCGGCGGTCGTCCGAGGGCCCTCAAGTACAGGGCGTGGCGTTCAGCGCGGCTCAGCCGCAGAACGGACGACAGGCGGTCGAGGAAGTCTGCCGAGTAGTTGGCTTCGTTGCCCCGCTCCAGAGAGCCGTACCAGCGCTCACTCACGCCCGTCAGGCGGGCCACCTCACGCTGCGACAGGCCGACGCTCCGCCGCCCCGGCCTTTTCAGCCCCGGGAACGCACGGGGATCCGACCGGCTCCGCCAGGAACGCAGCAGCTC
>NZ_JAVFVX010000422.1:0-479 GCF_033441795.1 Streptomyces sp. ADMS
ATGCTGTCGATCGACCTCTCCCGGCTCGGTGGCTCGGGCGACGACACCGCGCTGGTCCTCGCGATGACCTGCGCGAGCGCCTGGATGGAGTCCGCGCTCGCCGACCCGGACGGCGGCCGACGCTGGGTGATCTACGACGAGGCATGGCGTGTGATGAGGCACGTCGGCCTCCTGGAGCGCATGCAGAGCCAGTGGAAGCTCAGCCGGGGGCTCGGTATCGCCAACCTGATGGTCATCCACCGTCTCAGCGATCTGCTGAGCGCGGGCGACGCCGGCTCGCGCGGCCGGGTGCTGGCCGAGGGCCTCCTCGCCGACTGCAGCACCCGCATCATCTACCGCCAGGAGCCCGACCAACTCGCCGCCGCCGCGTCGCTGCTCGGCCTGACCGGTGTCGAAACCCAGGCTGTGTCCGCCCTGACCAAGGGCCGGGGCCTGTGGAAAGTCGCAGGTCGGAGCTTCATCACCCAGCACATCCTGCA
>NZ_JAVFVX010000423.1:0-478 GCF_033441795.1 Streptomyces sp. ADMS
GGTCGGCAGCCGGGGCCTCGGGGCGTTCGGCAGCCTGCTGCTCGGTTCCACCGCCCTGCATCTGACCGCGCACGGCCGCTGCCCGGTGCTGGTGGTGCGCGGCCGGCCCGACCCGAGCGGTCCCGTACTACTGGCGGTCGACGGCTCACCGGCGGGCGAGGCAGCCGTCGAGTTCGCCTTCGCCGAGGCGTCGCTTCGTGGCGTGGACCTGCTGGCGCTGCACGTCTGGAACACCCGGAGCGAGCGGGCCTACCAGGGCCCTGGTGATCCACTGAACGCGGTGGTGGACATCGAGCGGCTCCGCCAGGAGGAGCAGCGGTTGATGGACGAAACCGTGTCCCCGTGGCAGGAGCGTCATCCCCGGCTCGTCGTCGAGCGGCGCCTGGTGCGATCCCGTGTTCGCCCGGCCCTGATCGAGGCGACCCGCGATGCGCAGCTCGTCGTGGTCGGCGCCCGCGGCCGTGGCGGCTTCACGGGC
>NZ_JAVFVX010000424.1:0-478 GCF_033441795.1 Streptomyces sp. ADMS
GGTCGGCAGCCGGGGCCTCGGGGCGTTCGGCAGCCTGCTGCTCGGTTCCACCGCCGTGCATCTGACCGCGCACGGCCGCTGTCCGGTGCTGGTGGTGCGCGGCCGGCCCGACCCGAGCGGTGCCGTGCTGCTGGCGGTTGACGGCTCGCCGGCGGGCGAGGCAGCCGTCGAGTTCGCCTTCGCCGAGGCGTTGCTTCGCGGCGTGGACCTGCTGACGCTGCACGTCTGGAACACCCGGAGCGAGCGGGCTTACGAGGGCCCTGGTGATCCGCTGAACGCGGTGGTAGACATCGAGCGGCTCCGCCAGGAGGAGCAGCGGTTGTTGGACGAAATCGTGGCCCCGTGGCAGGAGCGTTATCCCGGGCTCGTCGTGGAGCGGCGCCTGGTGCGTTCCCGTGTGCGCCCGTCCCTGATCGAGGCGAGCCGCGATGCGCAGCTCGTCGTGGTCGGCGCCCGCGGCCGTGGCGGCTTCACGGGC
>NZ_JAVFVX010000425.1:0-476 GCF_033441795.1 Streptomyces sp. ADMS
AAGGCGGCTCCGGAAAACCCCAGGACTCACTCGCCGTGACCTGGGGTTTTTCCTTTCTCTTGACCAATTCATGGTCTAAACCACTGCTCCATGAGGTGTGTACGAGGGTCAGATGGGGCCCGGATGGGGCCGAGATCGTCTTGCGCATCTGTAATGCGTAGGTCTTGGGTTTGAACCGCGAAGGCGGCTCCAAGGCGAATCCCGGGTCAGGCCTACGGGTTGGGGTTTTCTCTTTCGGGCGACCATGGAATTCCGGCAACGTGGGCGCACGTGCCCTGCGATGGCGGCAGGCGATCATGGTGCTGCGCGGCCCTTGGGTCACGGGCTGACGCCCGACCGGGGCGCGGGGGAAACGGCCCGTACAGGAAACGGCCCGAAGGAACACTCGGGGTGTGCGTGGACGCCTTGGGGGTGCCCCTATTACTACAGCCGGTGGTTTACGTGACGTGACGGCGGTTGGCTCGTTGCTCTGTTCG
>NZ_JAVFVX010000426.1:0-473 GCF_033441795.1 Streptomyces sp. ADMS
GATGCGGTGGCACTCGGTCTGCAGGTGGAAGGCGTCGCGGTAGGCGTTGTGGAGGTTGCCGTCCTCGCGGGCGAGGGTGGCCACGACGTGCACCAGGCGGGCCTGGTTGCGCACGGCGATCCACCGGCAGGCGTCTGGATCGCCCGCGGGGGCGATGCCGGTGGCCGCCACCACCCGGCGGGCCACGTCGGCCCACTGCGAGTCGATCAGGTCGGGGTGCCGGGGATCGGAACGGACCGAGCAGACCCACACCGGCAACTCGGGCGCGCGGGCCCCGAGACGCTCGACGGGTGCGTCGAGGGCGTGGGCCAGGTACGTCAGCACGTCGGGCTGGGCGAGCATCTCGATCGGAGCGCCGTGGCCGTCCCCGGCGATCAGGCGGGGGTTGGTGTGGTTGCCGCGCTCGCCCGGCCCGTAGAGATACGTGAGCAGACCGGCGGTGTGGCTGGCGCGCTGCAGGTGGGCGATCACGG
>NZ_JAVFVX010000427.1:0-473 GCF_033441795.1 Streptomyces sp. ADMS
GATGCGGTGGCACTCGGTCTGCAGGTGGAAGGCGTCGCGGTAGGCGTTGTGGAGGCTGCCGTCCTCGCGGGCGAGGGTGGCCACGACGTGTACTTGCCGTGCCTGGTTGCGCACGGCGATCCACCGGCAGGCGTCCGGATCGCCGGCGGGGGCGATGCCGGTGGCCGCCACCACCCGGCGGGCAACCTCGGCCCACTGCGAGTCGGTCAGGTCGGGGTGCCGGGGATCGGAACGGACCGAGCAGACCCACACCGGCCGCTCGGGCGCGCGGGCCCCGAGACGGTCGACGGGCGCGTCGAGGGCGTGGGCCAGGTACGTCAGCACGTCGGGCTGGGTGAGTATCTCGATCGGAGTGCCGTGGCCGTCCCCGGCGATCAGGCGGGGATTGGTGTGGTTGCCGCGCTCGCCCGGCCCGTACAGATACGTGAGCAGACCGGCGGTGTGGCTGGCGCGCTGCAGGTGGGCGATCACGG
>NZ_JAVFVX010000428.1:0-470 GCF_033441795.1 Streptomyces sp. ADMS
AAGCGGTTGGAGCCTGACAGCATGAACGACCCGACCAAGGACCCTCGATTCCTGCACGACCCCTACCCCACCTACGCGGCCATGCGGTCCGCGTGCCCGGTGCAAGCCGTTCCCACCGGCTCAGGTGGACACAGCAGCTACCTGGTCACCGGCTACGCGGAGGCCCGGCAGGCACTCGGCGACCCACGGCTGTCGAAGAACACGGCCGCCTTCTTCGCCGGCAGGGAGTCGCGACGCCGCCTGCACCCAGCGATTGCGCACAACATGCTGGCCAGCGATCCGCCCCAGCACACCCGCCTGCGCAAACTGGTGACCAAGGCGTTCACGACAGGCGCTGTCACCGAGCTGCGCCCGTTCATCGCCGAGGTAACCGACGGGCTGCTGGACCAATGGCCCGTCGGCGGGCGGGTCGACCTCGTCGCTGGTCTGGCGGTGCCGCTGCCGGTCATCGTGATCTGCGAGCTGCTGGG
>NZ_JAVFVX010000429.1:0-470 GCF_033441795.1 Streptomyces sp. ADMS
AAGCGGTTGGAGCCTGACAGCATGAACGACCCGACCAAGGACCCTCGATTCCTGCGCGACCCCTACCCCACCTACGCGGCCATGCGGTCCGCGTGCCCGGTGCAAGCCGTCCCCACCGGCTCAAGTGGACACAGCAGCTACCTGGTCACCGGGTACGCGGAGGCCCGGCAGGCACTCAGCGACCCACGGCTCTCGAAGAACACGGCCGCCTTCTTCGCCGACAAGGGGTCGCGACGCCGCCTGCACCCAGCGGTCGCGCACAACATGCTGGCCAGCGACCCGCCCCAGCACACCCGCCTGCGCAAGCTGGTGACCAAGGCATTCACGACAGGCGCTGTCGCCGAGCTGCGCCCGTTCATCGCTGAGGTAACCGACGGGCTGCTGGACCAGTGGCCCGTCGGCGGACAGGTCGACTTCGTCGCTGGTCTGGCGGTGCCGCTGCCGGTCATCGTGATCTGCGAGCTGCTGGG
>NZ_JAVFVX010000042.1:0-13134 GCF_033441795.1 Streptomyces sp. ADMS
GGCCGCGTCGCCGCAGGTCGCGGAGTGCAGTCCAGCGGCCCCGAGGAATTGCGCACCAGAGTCGCCCCGGACCGGCCCCGGACCGGGCTGGGACCGGCCCCGGGCCGGCTGGGACCGAGCCGTTACCGAATCGGACCGAGCGGGTGAATCAGACCGGGTCGACGTGACCGTGACCGGGGCCGCCGATACCGCCGCCCCCGCCGCTGGCGCTCTCCCCGCCGCCGCGCAGCAGCTCACGGCCGTAGTCGACCATTTTCCGCGTGTAGTCCTCGGTCCAGTCGGCGCGCTCCGCGATGTCGGCCGTGGTCAGCCGGTCGAAGCGGCGCGGGTCGGCGAGCTGGGCCGCCGCCATCGCCTGGAACTCGACCGCGCGGTCGGTCGCGGCACGGAACGCGTGGGTCAGTTCCGTGGCGCGGGTCAGCAGCGCGCGGGGGTCGTCGATCGACTCCAGGTCGAAGAAGTGCTCGGGGTCGTCGGCCACCTGAGTGGGCTCGAAGAGCAGGGGCGCGGGGCGTAGCCGCGGTTCGTTGCGACGCGGCGTGGGCTCCGCCATGTCTTCTCCTCCTCGTTCGGTCCGCACCGTTCGTACGTACCCGTCATGCACCACGGCATGTACGGCACACGGTCGAATGGCCCCGCCGGTCGAGCCGGGCCACCGTCCATTGTCCCCTGCCCACGCAAGTGGGCCCCGGGACCGGCCCACGAGACGCCTGATCTGCGGCTACGGCCGCCATGCGCTTCTGCCGGTCGGCTGCCCGGAGCGCAGGTCATGGCCGCCAGGTGACCCGATGCTCCGCGAGATGCGACAGCACCGCGTGGTTGGCCTCCCAGCCGTCCGGGAACTTCACCGTCACCCCCAACTGCACCGGCTCCGTGGACGGATGGTCGTCCAGTAGGTCCGTCACGCCTGCCCGGCACACCACCACGCACGCGTGCCGGTGTCTGGAGGCCAGGACGCAGAGGCGGCCCGTTTCCAGGTGGAAGGCGGTGGCGTCGGGGCGGCCCGAGAGGGGGTGCAGGACCACGGTCACGTCGAACTCCCGCCCCTGGAGTCGGTTCGCCGTGTCGACGGTGACGTCCGTGACGCCCAGCTCTGTGAGTGCCGCCCGGACCGCCGCCGCCTGGTCCCGGTGCGCGGTGCCGACCGCGATCCGGTCCGCGGTCAGGGGCGTCGGACCGGGGCCGCGCTCCGAGGTGGCCGCGCCGCCCCGGTCCAGCGTTCGGCGTACGACCATGGCGACCGCGCGTACCGCCTCGGGGTCCGTGCGAGGGGTGTGCCGGGCGGGGAGTTCCAGCAGGCCCCAGCCCGATTCGGCGGCCTCGTCGAGCACCCGGTCCGGGCCCGAGCCGTCCGACGGGATGGCGAAGGCGAGCCGCCGGTCGCCGTGGCCGGTGCCGCTGCGGAACGGGGTGTACGGGTAGAAGGCGGCCGAGACGAGCGGCGCCGCCGAGGCCGGGAGCCGCCAGGACACCGGCAGGCGGTGCTGGGGGAGCTCGGGGTTGTGGGCCAGGAGGGTGGTGACCGCCGAGGCCGACGGGTCGTACGACAGGCCCGCCCACTGCTCCGCGCCGACGATCGAGAAGGGGTCCAACTGGCCGGGGTCGCCCACGAACAGCGCCCGCTCGAACAGTCCGGCGACGGCGAGCAGCGCGTCCGAGCGCATCTGGTACGCCTCGTCCACGATCGCGTGCCGCCACGGCTCGTCGACCTTGACATGGGCCCACTTGGCGGCCGTGGAGATGACCACGTCCAGGCCCGCCAGCTCGGCCGCCTTCGCGGACTTCCGTACGTTCGGCAGGTCGTCCAGTGCCTTGTCGTACGGGTCGGAGTCACTGCTGTGCAGGCGGCCGACCGGCAGCTCGGGGTTCTTCTCGGCGAGGCGGACGACCAGGTCGTCGACCTGGGCGTTGGTCTGCGCGATGACCATCAACGGGCGCCCGGCATCCGCGAGTTCGAGCGCCGCCCGGACGACGAGCGTCGACTTCCCGGCCCCGGGCGGCGAGTCGACGACGACTCCGCGGTGCGTGCCGTGCAGCGTGTCGCGGAGGATCGCGTCGGTCGCCCGGCCGGCGGCGGCCCCGGGATCGAAGGCGGCCTGCGGGATATGAGCGGCGGTCACAGGACATCCTCCTCGGTCACCGGATCGGGCGAGGGCACCGTCGCCGCCTCCTCGCCCGGAGGGCCGCCGTGGGTCCACGGAGTCTGCTCCGGGTCGGGAAGCTTCGCGCCGCCCCGCTGCTCGTGCTCGAAGAGCGTGAAGCAGACCAGGTCCCCTTTCCCGGGCACCGACCCGGCATCCGGCTCCTTGCCCCGGCCCATCTTGTCGACCACGCGCAGGACGATCAGCGCAGCCCCCTCGTCGCCCTTCCCCTCGTCGCGCTTTCCCTCGTTTCCTTGGTCTTCCGCATGACCGACGAACTCCGCCGCCTGCGGCTTGCCGCCCAGCGAGCGGTACACCTTCGCCCGCTCGCCGAGCTGCGGGCGGTCGTCCGTGCGTACGGTGACCAGCGGGCGCGGGCTCGGGCGCTTGCCCTCGCTGTACGTCATGGCGACGTCCGTGACCTCGCCCGCGAACGCCTCCCCGGCCAGCCGCCGCCCCGCCATCACCAGCGGGTCGTCCAAGGCCTCCTGGGCCTCCAGACGCGCCTGTTCGCGCTCGCGCGTGGCCAGTTTGTTCGCCGCTGTCACCGCGTCGTCGCGGCGCGGCTGCGGGGGCTCGCCCGCGGTGACCCGGTCGCGGTGGCCGGTGAACGACCAGCGGTCGCGTGTCCACCGGTCGGCCGCGTGGGCGCCCTCCGGCAGTGTCCGCAGCAGGTCGAGGCCGCGCCACACCGCGTCCCAGGTGGGCCGCGTACGGCTCTCGACGAGGGCGCGGATCTCCCGCTCGGCGGCGCTGAGTTCACCGAGACGGTCGTCCGCCGACTCGCCGTCCTCGGCGGCGGCGAGCGCGGTCCGGGCGCGGTTGTAGTTCTCGATCGCGGGGGCCAACAGCTTGTTGTCGAACGCGGGGTCGGTCGCCGGACCGGCCGGCGGACACAGCAGCTGCCCCTTCGCGTCCCGCGCCAACTCGGCCCGCAGCGCGGCCTCGGCGCCCGACGCGCCGTCCGGCGGGTCGATCCAGGCGAGCAGCGCGCCCAGGTGCTGGTCCTCCAGCGTGGACTGCCCGGTCGCCCAGTGCCGCGACAGCACGTCCGTCAGGGCCAGGAGGAGGGCGGAGCCGGGGACCCGGGCGCGCTCGCCGTAGTGCGTGAACCAGCGGCCGAGCAACGGCACCCGGGGCGGTGCGGGAAACGGCGTCTCCGGGTCCTGTTCCGCCGTACGCCGAAACCGCATCGAGCGCCCCAGCAGCCGTACGAAGTCGATGCCGGCGCGGCTCGGGACGATCAACTGAGGTGCGTCCGCGCACAGTTCGACCTCGACCTTGACGCGTTTGCCGGTCTCCGGATCGGTCTCGTTGCGCTCCGCGGCCTCCACCGCGTCCGCGTACGAGTCGATGAACGGCAGGACGACATCCGCGAGTTCGGCGAGAAACGCGAACCTGAGGTCACGGTCGCGCGGCTGCGGCACGACGAGGAGGCGGGGCGCGTCCCGGTCGTCGCCCACGAGTGCCCCGAGCGGGGCCCCCGCCTCACCGGCGGTGGTGAGCGGTACGACGACGAGGGGCCGCTCGGACAGATGGCGGTGCCGGACGGTGGCGGCGGGCTGGGCGCGGCCGGTGCTGACGGCTTCGAGACGGGCGAGCGTGGTGATCAGCGACATACGGCTCCCTCCGGCTCCCGCTCCGGAGCGGCGAGGTCGGCGCCGCGCAGTGCCTCCGCGCGCAGGGCCGCCGCTCTGCGCAGCGCGGCCACCGTCGGGTCCTCGGGGTCACCGGACCGGCCGTGGGCCGCCGCCAGGACGTCGTCGACCGTGGTCAGGGTGCCCAGTTCGGCCCGTACCGAACGGCCCAGGGACGTCACCGCGCCCCCCGCGCGCGAGCGGTCGCGGCAGTGGAAGGCGAGCTCGCACGCGGACAGGCACTCCGGCGCGTACTCCGCCGGGACCGACTCGACCGAGGCCGTCAGTTCGGCGGTGGGCAGGTCAGGGGCGAAGCACGTGCCCTCGGGGAGGGTGCCGGCGATGTCCTCGATACGGGTCAGCCGGGCCAGCTGGCGGCCGGTCACCGCGCGCTGTTTGCGGACGTCGACCGCGGACGCGGCCGGAAGGTTGGAGAAGTCCTTCGGGCAGACCAGCAGCACGCGGTGGCGCACCGTCGGCGCCGGGGCGCTGTCCTGGGTGAGCCGGGCGGCGACCTCCTCCAGCGCCAGCACGTACACCGCGGCCTGGCGGGCCGCCGCGCCGACCTTCGCGGGGTCCGCCGAACCGTCCAGCATCGGGAAGGACTTGATCTCCACGACCGTCCAGGTGCCGTCCGGGTGCACGACCACCGCGTCCGGTTCCAGGAAGGCGGGTGAGCCCGCGACGTCGAGGGCGAGCATCGGGTGGTCGAGGAGCGTCCAGCCGCCGGCGCCCTCGGCCCTTGCCTGTGCGGCTTCCCGCAGAGCCAGTGCAGTCCGCGCCGTGCGGCCCTCCGGTCCGGTCGCCGTGAGGTCGGGGACCTCGGCCTCCGCCGGCGGCACGGCACCCGGGTCCAGGTTCTCGTGCACCAGCCGGAGCAGCTCCGCGCCGCCGTCGGCCTTGACCCGGGCCTCGAAGGTGTTGCCCCGCACCAGGGCGAACTGGGACTGTCCGAATCCGGACGGTGAGCCCAGCGCGCTCGCCAGCGCCGCCTTGTTCACCCCCGCGCCGTCCAGGATCGCGCGCCGTCTGCACCCGGGGTTGGCGGCGAGGGCCGCGAGGGCGCGCGCGTCCAGTGCCTTCGGAGGGACCGCGGGACCGCGCAGCTCAGCGAGCCGCTGCCGCAGCGCCGTCCCCCGCGTCCGCGGAAGCGGTACCCGGCTCGGCCCCTGGCCCGGGACCTGGCCCGAAGACGGACTCGCGCTGCCTTGGAATTCGCTCACGCGGGGCAGTCTGGCATCCACCACTGACAATTGAGGCCTCTGTGCCACGAGACCGCGTCGCGACGGGCGCGACGCGGTCCGTGAGCCACACCTTCGCCCGGTCCGCGTTCCGGATGACGAGCGGTGCCAGCAGCAGCCCGGCGCCCATCACGGCGGCGCCCGCGACCGCGTCGAGGAAGTAGTGGTTGGCGGTGCCCATGACCACGATGGTGGTGATCAGCGGGTACGCGACGCCCAGGATCTTGGTGATGCGCGTACCGCCGTACCGCCACAGCATCACTCCGCACCACAGCGACCAGCCGACGTGCAGGCTCGGCATCGCCGCGTACTGGTTCGTCATACCGCCGAGCCCCCGCGGGGCGCTGGCCTGGCCGCCCCACCAGCCGTACGAGCTGTACTGGGCCATCGTGTCCACGAAGCCGTGGCCGGCCTGCAGCAGACGGGGCGGGCAGGTGGGCAGCAGGGTGAAGCCGACGAGGCCGATGAAGGTCGACGTCATCAGCCAGGTGCGGGCCGCCCGGTAGCGGACGGCGCGGGACCGGAACAGCCAGATCAGGACGACCGGGGTGACGAGGTAGTGCAGCGACGCGTACCAGAAGTCGGCCGGTATACCGATCCAGGGTTCGCGGGTGAACAGGCGGTTGAGCGGGTGCTCGGCGTTCAGGCGCAGGGTCTTCTCGAACCGGAGGATCGCCAGTCCGTGCTCGACGGCGGTCGACTCGTTGCCCCGCACCAGAAGGCGCCCGGCCGAATAGCACGCGTAGACCAGCAGGATCAGTGGCAGCTCGGTCCACCAGCGGAGCCGGGTGGGCGGGGCCGTCTCGGTGCGTGCAGTATCGGTCCGCGGCATCCGGTCGTCTCTCCCACTCTCTGTCCCCGTCGAGCTGCGCCTCCGATCCTCGGTGGCCTGCGGTTCGTCCGATTTTACGGTGTAAGTGAACGCCCCCGTGCGGCGCCCCTGCCACAGAGGACGCAAAGATCGCCCCCCAGGTTGCCCCCGGACAGCGTGCGCGATGATGGAGGGGTTCCGCCTCGCTTTTCCGTCATTCGGTACCTCCGATTCGCTTCGTTGCCCCCCTCCGTTCGCCTCCCTCCTTGTTTGCCGCGCCTACCGTCTCTCCCCGGAAGGGTTTCTCATGGCACCGCGTATCCTGCTGGCCCGGCACGGACAGACGGAGTGGTCGCTGTCCGGCAAGCACACCGGCAGGACCGACGTCCCTCTCCTTGAGGAGGGTCGGCGCGGTGCGAAGCTGCTCGGTGAACGGCTGCACCGGGCACCCTTCGACGGGCTTTCGGGGGCCGAGGTGCGCACGAGTCCGCTGGCACGCGCGCGTGAGACGTGCGAGATCGCCGGGTTCGGTGAGCGGGCGGCCGTGTGGGACACGCTGATGGAGTGGGACTACGGGGCGTACGAGGGCATGACGCCGGCGGAGATCCAGGCCGTCCGGCCGGGGTGGCTGATCTGGCGGGACGGGGTGCCCGGGGGCGAGAGCCTGGAGGGCGTCACCGCGCGCGCGGACGAGGTGGTCGAGTGGGCGCGGTCGGCGGAGCGTGACGTGCTGGTGTTCGCGCACGGGCACATACTGCGGTCGATCGGTGCGCGCTGGCTGGGGCTGCCGATCGAGTTCGCGGCCCGGATCAGACTGAACCCGACGTCGCTGTCGGTACTGGGATGGGCATACGGGGACCCGGCGATCGAGAACTGGAACGACGTGGGGCACCTGGCGGTGTGATGGGTGGCTGTCGGGTGGGTCGCGCAACCCGGCGCTGACGGGCCCGCCCGCGCCCACCCGTGCCGCCCCTGGCGGCACGCCTGCCCGCAGGCCGGGCAGGCAGACGCGCCCCCTCAGGGGCGCGGGGAACTGTGTGGTCAGCCCCCGCCGGACCTGCAGCCGGAAGGGTTCCTGTGAATGCCGGTCGGCCGGCGCTTCGAGGGGCGCGGGGAACCGCGCGATCAGCCCCCGCCGGCCCGCGGCTACGCCATTCTCGGCAGGCTCGCGTGGCGTTCCAGGAACGCCGACACCCCCGCCGCCCGCCGGTGGGGCAACAGCACCCTCGCCGTCGCCGCCAGCATTGTCTGGATGCGGGAGGACTGGACCTCGTCCAGCAGATCCAGTACGCGCATGCCTGCCGTCGCCGCCTCGTCCGGGTGGCCGCCGCGGGCCAGGTCATCGGTGAGTTCGGCCGTGTAGAGCGCGATGTTGCGGGTGAAGTGCGGGTTCTGGAGGTGGGCCGCCCGGCGCGCGTGCCGGGCCGCACGGGTCCAGTCGCCCAGCGTCGACCAGCACTGCGCCTCCAGGCCCTCCAGCTCGGCCTCTCCGTAGAAACTCATCCACTCGGGATCGGCCTCCGAGGGGCCCCGTTCGTACAGTGACTGGGCCCGCGCCAGTGCCTGTTCGCAGCCGGCGCGGTCGGCGAGGCCCGCCCAGCCGCCCGCCTCGCGCAGCGTGAGCAGCGACATCAGGCGGGGTGAGCCCAGGGGCCGGGCCACGCGCTGCGCGGCCTGGGCAGCTCTGACCGCCTCACGCGGGCGCCCCGCATCACGCGCGAGGAACGCGGTGTTGCAGAAGGCGTGCGCCTCCAGGGCCGCGTCCCCGGACACCCGGGCGGTCGCCAGCGCCTCCGCGTAGTGCGAACGTGCGTCGTCGAAGCGGCCCGAGTCGTGCGCCAGCCAGCCGACGGAGATGGCGAGTTCACCGGCGCCCGCGTGCAGCCGGTCGGCGGTGGCCTGCCGTACCGCGCCCGCGTCGAGCAGTTCGTAGGCGGCGCGCAGGGGTGCCGCCGCGCGCCGGTAGAGGCCGTCGGCGCCGTGCCGGTCGTCGAGCACTCTGATGCGGCGTACGGCCTCTTCGAGGGCGCTGGCCTCGCCGGCTCCGGCGCGGCGCATGGGACGGTCCGCGGCCGAAGCCTCGTACGTGAGCCCGAAGGGGCTCAGGGAGGCGGCTGCCGCAGTGGCACCGCCCGCCATGAATACGCGACGCAGCACGTCGCTCTCCTCGTAGTTGTCGTGCGTTTCGTACGGGTACTGCGTGTCCTGCATGTCATACGGCTCGTACGCCCCCGACGTCTCATCCGTGCCGTACGCGGGGATCGCGAGGTGCGCAGGGGGCGCGTCCTCCGTTTCGCGCGCCCCTCGTCCGCGTACCGACGAGCGGGGTGCGAACCCCAGGTCGGCCAGTGTCCGGCCGGGGAACATGTGCAGGAACACCCGCTCGTACGCGTAGTTGGGACAGCGGATCTCACCCGCCTCGACCCGACCGACGTAACGCGCGTCACAGCTGACCCGCTCCCCGATCTCGCGGGCGGCCCGCCGTACCGCCGCGGCGAACTCGCCCGGAGAGCGCTGGCCGCGCAACTGCCGGAAGGCGAGGTTCGGCCGTGGCGGCCTGGGGGACTGCGACGAGGTCACCGTTGACGACGTCATGGCCGGGCCCTCTCTGCGAACCGTCGAACCGTGCCGGATTCCTGACGAGTTGGAACAGTTTTCCGTCGGACGCCCTGTTTCCGGCGGGCAAGAACGTACCCGCTGCGTGCGACCCGCCATGCGGGGTTTGGCTACAAACCGGATATCTCATCCGCGATCTGCCATGAACTGCCATCCTTTGCGGCGGTCCTGCGCCGTAGCCGTTGACGTTCTGGCGCGTTTAACCCGGTGGACCGGGAGCCGCCCGAACTCCCGACCCGCTCGTTCTAGGAGGGGTTCCGTGGTGGAGGCCGGGTTGGAGATCAGTCAGAGCACCGATCCGTGTACGTCGTTCAGTGCGCGTACATCACTCGCGTTGCCCGCGCCGTCCGCGTCGGACGCAGTGCCCAACTGCGACCTGGTGACCGTTCCGGCGCGGCAGGGGCTGGAGGCGGTCGACATCCTGCGCCGGGGTGCCGGCGACGCGGTCGGTCCCGTGCTGCACGACGACGGTTGCGACACCCTCGGTTTCCTGGTGCCGCCAGGCACCGCCGCCGCCTGGGACGTCCCCGGCAGCATCTGCACGGAGACCAACGGGCGTGGCCTGAGCCTCGCGCTCCCCGATCCCGAACCCTTCGTCGAGGGCTCGGACTGGCTGCTCCCGCCCGGGGACGCGGACCTGGCCACCGACCCGGCGGTGCTCCGTGCGGCCCTCGGTGAGGCGGCCCGGCTCATCGAGGCCGCCGACAACCGCCGCTGACCCGATCCGGACGACCGGCCCTGGTCGTGCGCCCGTCCCGATGACCCGCCCCGATAATGGGGGCATGGGAAAGTCCAGAAACGCGCGGCGCGGACAGCCGGCCGCCGAGTCCGTCGTCGAGACGGTCGACGGCGGGCTCGCCGAGCTGATCCCCGACCGGGAGCGGGCCCGCGCCTGGACACTGCTCATCGACGGCGCCCCGCAGTCCCACGTCGACCTCGACGACCCGGCGTACCTCTCCTTCGAGTACCAGCGCCGCCTCGGTCATGTGATCGACCTCGTCGCCCCGCCCGGCAAGCCCGTGCAGGTCGTGCACCTCGGCGGTGGGGCCCTCACCCTTGCCCGGTACGTCGCCGCCACCCGCCCCCGGTCCACCCAACAGGCCGTCGAACGGGACGCGGCCCTCGTCCAACTGGTCCGCCGAGAGCTGCCGTTGGACCCGAACGCCCGCATCCGGGTGCGCTCCACCGACGCCCGCGAAGGACTCGCCAAGGTCCCCGACGGCTGGGCCGACCTTGTCATCGCGGACGTGTTCAGCGGGGCGCGCACCCCGGCCCATCTGACGTCGGTCGAGTTCCTGACGGACGTACGCAGGGTCGTGAACGACGCCGGCTGTTATGCCGCCAACCTCGCCGACGGGCCGCCGCTCGCCCATCTGCGCGGCCAGATCGCCACCGCCGGGGCCGTCTTCCCCGAGCTGGCCCTGATCGCCGATCCGACCGTGCTTCGGGGGAAACGGTTCGGCAACGCGGTGCTCGTCGGCTCCGCGCACCCGCTGCCCATCGCCGAACTGACCCGCCGCGCCGCCTCCGACCCGCACCCCGCCCGCCTCGAACACGGCCGCGCCCTCACCGACTTCACCGGCGGAGCCGTACCGGTCACGGACGCGGTGGCCGTCGCCTCACCGGCGCCACCGCCGTCGGTGTTCCGCTGACCCCGGCCGTCAGCAAGTCGGGTCAGTAGGTGAGGACCTCCACGCGCGGCGGGCCGTCGTGCCAGGTGCAGAACACCGTCACCCGGTCCGCGCCCGCGCCGAACTCCACCCGGATCCACGTCTCCGTCTTCCACACCTGCATCGACCAGCCCGCCCCGGGCGTCGCCGACACGAGCGTCGCGTAGTCCGTACCGAGGTCGAAGACCGCCCGCCCGCCGTCGGTGTCGTACGCCTTCACCGTGGCCGGCGTCTTCGAAGGGGCCGGTGTCGCACCAGGGGTGGCTGTCGGCGTCGGCGAAAGAGTCGCTGTGGGTGCCGGGCGGGTGGGCTCCGGGCTCGGCGCCGTGGGCAGCGGCTTCGACCTCTGTTTCTGCGCGGTCGGCGTCTGCCGGGCCGTGTCGGCCGCCGCGATGGGGAGCGCGCGGGGCGGGTCGTACGCCGTTCCCGCCATCACCGTGTGGACACCCCACCACGTCATCGTGGACGCCGCGCCCGTGGCCAGCGTCCACGCCAGAAGGTGTACGAGTCCTCTGCGCATCGCCGGTCATACTGCCTCACGCGCCCCACAGGTGTCGCCTGTTGGGTGTCCGAGCGCGGTCACAGCGGAGTTGTCCACAGGGGCCGGACCCGGCCTGCCCGCATGGCGTACGGTGCGGCGCATGGCAAGTGTGCTCGTGGTCGAGGACGACCAGTTCGTGCGCTCCGCCCTCATCCGGCATCTGACCGATGCCGCGCACCTCGTGCGCAGTGTCGGCACCGCCCTTGAGGCGCTGCGCGAGGTCGCCCACTTCCGTTTCGACGTGGTGATCCTGGATCTCGGCCTGCCCGATCTCGACGGGTCCGAGGTCCTCAAGATGCTGCGCGGAATCACGGACGTACCCGTGATCGTCGCCACGGCGCGCGACGAGGAGACGGAGATCGTCCGCCTGCTCAACGCGGGGGCGGACGACTACCTCACCAAACCCTTCTCCGTCGAACACCTGTCGGCCCGTATGGCCGCGGTACTGCGCCGGGCCCGCACCACGCCCGGAGACACCCCGCCTCCGTCCACGGTTCTCCGTGTCGGCGGTCTGGCCATCGACCCACTGCGCCGGCAGGCCGAACTGGACGGCGTACGACTGGACCTGACCCGCCGCGAGTTCGACCTGCTCGCCTTCCTCGCCGGCCGGCCCGGTGTCGTCGTCGCACGCAAGGAACTGCTCGCGGAGGTGTGGCAGCAGTCGTACGGCGACGACCAGACCATCGACGTCCATCTGTCATGGCTGCGAAGGAAGCTGGGGGAGACGGCCGCCAGCCCCCGGTATCTGCACACCCTGCGGGGCGTCGGCGTGAAGTTGGTGCCGCCCGGGGCGGAGCCGCCGCTATGAGGTGGGCGCTGGTCAAGGTGTGTGTGGCGGTCACGACGATGGTCGTGGTGGCCTTCGCCGTGCCGCTCGGCCTGGTCATCAGGGAGATGGCCCGCGACCGCGCCTTCTCCAACGCCGAGCGGGAGGCCGCCGCCGTCGCCCCCGCCCTCTCCATCACCACCGACCGCGACCAGTTGGAACGGGTCGTCGTCTCCGCCGGATCGGACGCGGGCCTGGCCGTGCACATCCCCGCGAGCAGCGGCACGAACGCGGTCGACCTCGGACGCCAGCGGGCCGCAGACCCCGACATCGAGACCACCCGGAGACTCGGTCGCGCCTCCACCACCGAGGTGTCCGGCGGCTCCACCCTCCTCCAGCCGGTCGCGCTCAGCTCCGGTGAGATAGCCGTCGTCGAGGTGTACGTCCCCGACTCCGAGGTCAGCAACGGCGTCGGCCTCGCCTGGGCGGTGCTCGCCGGCGTCGGTACCGCCCTCGTCGTCGGTTCGGTCGCAGTCGCCGACCGGCTGGGCGTGCGCATGGTGCAGCCCGCTCAGCGTCTCGTCGAGGGTGCGCACGAACTGGGGGAGGGAAAGCTGGGTGCCAGAGTGCCCGAGGAAGGGCCGGCCGAACTGCGCCTCGCGGCGGTCGCGTTCAACTCGATGGCCGATCAGGTCGTACAACTGCTCGCCAATGAGAGGGAGTTGGCCGCTGATCTGTCCCACCGGCTGCGTACACCGCTGACCGTGCTGCGGCTGAACGCAGCCTCGCTCGGAGACGGTCCGGCCGCCGAGCAGACCCGGGCCGCGGTCGCCCAGCTGGAGCACGAGGTCGACACCATCATCCGTACCGCCCGCGAGGCCAAACCGCAGACGACGGTCGCCGGACCGGGCGCCGGATGCGACGCGGCCGAGGTCGTGCGCGAGCGGATGGCCTTCTGGTCGGCGCTCGCGGAGGACGAGGGGAGGAAGGTGAGGGTGGCCGGCGTGGAGCGGCCGGTGCGCATACCCGTGGCCCGCGCCGACCTGGCCGCGGCCCTCGACGCCCTCCTCGGCAACGTCTTCCGGCACACCCCGGAGGGCACCGCCTTCGCGGTCGACGTGCACAACGGCGACGACGCGGTGATCGTGCTGGTGTCGGACGCGGGGCCCGGGATCACCGACCCCGAGGCCGCGATGGCCAGGGGGCGCGGCTCGGGGAGCGCGGGGTCGACCGGCCTGGGCCTGGACATCGTGCGCCGGCTCGCGGAGTCGACGGGCGGAGACGTGCGGCTCGGCTCGTCGGTGCTCGGCGGAACGGAGGTCCGGATCTGGCTCCAGCTGGACGGCCGTGCGCCGGTACGTCGCGGACACCGGGGGAGGGGAACGGGGGCTGTACGGCGACAACGCCGGCACACGGGACCGACGTCAGCTCTGGGCAGCCGCCGCTCCGTTCCCTGACGCCCGGGGGACCGGTCCGGCGGATCCGGTCAAAGAGGGGGACAAGGATGCCCGCCCCTCAGACAAGCCCGCCTGTGCCGCTCGCGCCGCCTGTGCCGCCTGTGCCGCTCGTGCCGCCTGTGCCGCCTGTGCTGCTCGTGCTGCCTGTGCTGCTCGTGCCGCCGGTGTTGCCCGTGCTGCTCGCGCCGCTTGTGCTGCTCGTGCCGCCGGTGTTGCCCGTGCTGCTCGCGCCGCTTGTGCTGCCCGTGCCGCCG
>NZ_JAVFVX010000042.1:13234-67817 GCF_033441795.1 Streptomyces sp. ADMS
GCCGCCGGTGTTGCCCGTGCTGCTCGCGCCGCTTGTGCTGCCCGTGCCGCCGGTGCTGCTCGAGCCGCCTGCGCAGGCCGTTCCGCCCGTGCCGTCTGTGCAGGCCGTTCCGCCCGTGCCGCCCCGGCCGCCCGTGCAGCCCGCGTTGCTTGTGCAGCCTGGCAGCCCATGCTGCCTGTGTCCGCCCTGTACCGCTTCGCGTCGTCTGTGCAGCACGCGTCGCCCGCGTCGGTAGCCGCGGATGCCGGTGGCTCCTCCGCCCGACAGGTCTCCGTGGGATCCGGCCACCTGCGTCGATGAGTCACCGCCGCTTTTCGCCCGCCCGGTCCGCCGGACAAGCCGGGCCGGGGCGCGGCATCCCCCTCCAATGCCGCGCCCCGGCCCCCGGTCACCGCTCCCGACTGCTCACTCGGCGTTCGCCGGGGGCAGGGTGCCGCTGCGGGCCGCGCGGCCGTACCAGAGGGCGCTCGACTTCGGGGTGCGGGTCAGGGTCGCGTAGTCGACGTACACCGCGCCGAAGCGCTTGCTGTAGCCGTACGCCCACTCGAAGTTGTCCATCAGGGACCACAGGTAGTAGCCCCGGACGTCCGCGCCCTCGGCGATCGCGCGCCGGACCGCCCGCAGATGGCCGTGGAGGTAGGCGATCCGCTCGGGGTCGTGGACACGGCCGTCGGACTCGGGCTTGTCGTCGTAGGCGGCGCCGTTCTCGGTGATGTAGATCGGCAGGCCCGGAGCCTCCTTCGTGTACCGCATGATCAGGTCGTGCAGGCCCGTCGGGTCGATCGACCAGCCCATCTCCGTGCGCTCGCCCGGCGACTGGTGGAAGAGGACCTCGTCCGCCCCCGGCCACGGCGAGAACTCGCTCGCCCCGTGACCGTCGGCGCGCGGACCGCTCGGCTTCTCCTCGGCCGCCGACACCAGCGCCGGGGTGTAGTAGTTGAGGCCCAGCGCGTCCAGCGGCTGGTTGATCAGCGCGAGGTCGCCGTCCAGGACGTACGACCAGTCCGTGATCGACGCGGTGGCGGCGAACAGGGTCTCCGGATAGGCGCCGTGCAGCATCGGGCCGTGGAAGACACCGTTGGCGAGGTCGTCGATCTTCCGGACCGCCGCCAGGTCGGCCGGCGTCTGTGAAAGCGGCCTCACCACCGAGGAGTTGAGGCTCACCGCGACCGTGTTGCGGGCCGGCATCGCCGCGCGCAGCGCCGAAGTGCCCAGCCCGTGCGCCAGGTTGAGGTGATGCGCCGCCCGGAGGGAGGCCAGCGGGTCGGTACGGCCGGGGGCGTGCACACCTGAGCCGTAGCCCAGGAACGCGCTGCACCAGGGCTCGT
The DNA here is from genome assembly GCF_033441795.1 of Streptomyces sp. ADMS. Classification (NCBI taxonomy): domain Bacteria; kingdom Bacillati; phylum Actinomycetota; class Actinomycetes; order Kitasatosporales; family Streptomycetaceae; genus Streptomyces; species Streptomyces sp. ADMS. The sequence continues at coordinate 14,563 of NZ_JAVFVX010000042.1, forward strand.
TGAGGGTGATCCACTGCTCGACGCGGTCACCCAGCGCCTCACCCATGATCTGGGCGTACTCGGCGAAACGCAGCGCGGTCTCCCGCTCCGGCCAGCCCCCCGCGTCCTCCAGCTCCTGCGGAAGGTCCCAGTGGTAGAGGGTGACCGCCGGCTTGATGTTGTGTTCGAGCAGTTCGTCGACGAGGCGCCGGTAGAAGTCCAGGCCGCGCTGGACCGCGGGACCACGTCCGGTCGGCTGCACCCGCGACCAGGAGACGGAGAAACGGTAAGCGGTCAGGCCCAGGTCGGCCATCAGCTTCACGTCGTCGCGATAGCGGTGGTAGTGGTCGACAGCGATGTCACCGTGCTCGCCGCCGGCCGTCTTGCCGGGCGTATGACTGAACGTGTCCCAGATCGAGGGGGTGCGGCCGTCCTCCCGCACCGCCCCCTCGATCTGGTACGCGGAGGTCGCTGCGCCCCAGAGGAAGGCGGGAGGAAAAGTCACCGGCGTAACGGGCTCAGGCATGGAAGCGCTCCCATTGGAGGTCGTGGAGACCGACGGGTTGAGGAGAGGGAAGTGGGGGGACAGTGCGAGGGGGCCGAGGCGGCGGTGACCCGGCCCCCAGGAAGGTTCCCGTACGACAGTCGTTGCGCGGGACAGCGGGTCAGCCCTTGACGGCGCCCTGCATGATCCCGCCCACGATCTGCTTGCCGAAGATCGCGAAGACGATCAGGAGCGGCAGCGTGCCGAGCAGCGCCCCCGCCATGATCAGGGACTGGTCGGGGGTGTACCCGCGGCCCAGGCCCGCCACCGCGACCTGCACGGTCGGGTTGCCGTTCTGGGTCAGCACCAGGAACGGCCACAGGAAGTCGTTCCACGTCTGCACGAACATCAGCATTCCGAGGACGGCCATCGCGGGCCGCGCCGCCGGGAAGACCACGTGCCAGATCACGCGCCAGCTGCTCGCACCGTCCACCCGCGCCGCCTCGATGATCTCGTCCGGCAGCGCCTGGATCAGGTACTGCCGCATGAAGAACACACCGAAGGCGCTCACCAGCGACGGCAGGATCACCGCCTGGAGCTGGTCGGACCAGTCGAGTTTGGCGACCATCATGTACAGCGGGATGATGCTGAGCTGCGGCGGCACCATCATCGTGCCGATCACGATCAGCATCATCGCGCCACGGCCCTTGAAGCGCAGTTTGGCGAAGGCGAACCCGGCGATCGTCGACAGTACGACGATGGTGATCGCCGAAACGCCCGCCACGAACGTGGTGTTGATGAACGCCTCGCCCAGATTGGCGTCCGTCCAGGCGACTTCGAGCTTGTCGAACAGGCCCGAGCCGAACCAGAACGGCGGCGGAGTCTGCGCGAGGCGCTGGTTGTCGCGCGAGGCGGCGATCGCCGTCCACACCAGTGGGAACAGCGAACCGATGGTGAACAGGGCGAGGATGACGTACGCGATCGGCCCGGCGTGCAGGGTGCCGCCGGCGCGCGCGGCCTTGGAGCGCCGTACCCGCTCCCGTTTCTTCTGCTCGGGCGGGTTGGAGGGTGGGGTCAGTGTCGTCGTCACGGCCGGTTCTCCTAACTACTGGCGCGCAGCCGGCGCGAGATGACGTAGTTGACGATCCCGATGACGATGAGGATCAGGAACATCGTCCAGGCGATCGCGGAGGCGCGGCCCAGATGCTGGTTCACCCAGCCCTGCTCGTACAGATACAGGCCGAGGGTCTGGAACTGGTGCTGGGAGCCGCCGGACGCGCCCTTGTTCGCGTCGAACAGCAGGGGCTCGCCGAAGACCTGGGAGGCACCGATGGTCGAGACGACCACCGTGAACAGGATCGTCGGCCGCAGCGACGGCAGCGTCACATGGAGGAACTGCCGCCAGCGGCTGGCCCCGTCGAGGGCCGCCGACTCGTAGAGGTCCTGCGGGATCGCCTGCATCGCCGCCAGGTAGATCAGCGCGTTGTAGCCGGTCCAGCGCCAGATGACGATGGTCGACACCGCGATCTGCGACGGCCACTTGTCGTTCTGCCAGTCGATGTTGTCGATGCCGACCATGTTCAGCGCCCAGTTGATCATGCCGTAGTCGCGGCCGAAGAGCAGGACGAAGACGAGCGAGGCAGCGGCGATCGACGTCGCGTACGGGGCGAGCATCGCGACCCGGTAGAACGTCGAGCCGCGCAGCTTGTAGTTGAGGATGTGCGCGAGGCCCATCGCCATCATCAGCTGCGGGACCGTCGAGATGATCCCGATGGTCAGCGTGTTCTGCGCCGCGTTCCAGAAGAAGTCGTCGTCGAAGATCCGCGTGTAGTTGCGCAGCCCCACCCACGACATGTCGGTGGGTGCGGTCAGCTCCACCGAGTGCAGCGAGGCCCAGCCGGTGTAGACCAGCGGGAACAGGCCGAACGCGAGGAACAGCAGGAAGAACGGCGAGACGAACGCGTACGGACTCCAGCGCATGTCCCGCTGCCAGCGCCGTGACAGCCGGGCCCGGCGCTTGTCGACCTTGGCGGACGCTCCGTCCGCGGGCGGGCGGCCCGGGGCCGCGCCCCCCTCCTTCACGGGGGGCGCGGCGGTGTCGTGCCGGGTGGCCATACCGGTCACTTCTCCAGGTTGTTGTCGATGGTCTTCGTGGCCGTGTTCCAGGCTTCCTCGGCGGACTTGCCCTGGGTCACCAGGATCACGCCGTTGTCGGTCAGACCCTGCTGGATGATCTGGTCCTTCGGGCCGATCGTCTGGACCGGGATGTTCTTGGCGGCCTCCGCGAAGATCGTGCCGATCGGCGCGTCACCGGTCATGTCGTTCTTCGCGTCCTTCACCTCGGCCGAGTCGTACGCCGCCGGGGTGCTCGGGAAGCTGCCCTGCACGCCGAACAGCTTGGCCTGCTGCTCGGGCGCGGTCAGCCAGGCGGCAAGCTTCGCCGCCTCCTCCGCGTTCTTGCCGGACTTGGGCACGGACAGGAAGGAGCCGCCCCAGTTGCCGGACTTCGGCGCCTGGGCGATGTCCCACTTGCCGGCCGCGTCCGGCTGCGACTTGCCCTTGATGTAGCCGAGCATCCACGGCGGGCAGGACATCGCCGCGAACTTGCTGTTGGCGATCGTCGTGTCCCAGGCGGGCTGGAACTGCGTCTGGTTGCCGATCAGCCCGTCCTCGGCGGCCTGGGCGGTGAGGTCGAAGGCGGACTTCACGGCCGGGTTCGTCTTGTAGATGACGTCGCCGGAGGCGTTGTAGAACCGGTCCTTCTCACCGCTGAGGATCGCCTGGAGCAGACCGCCGGGGGAGTCCAGGAACGTGGTGTCCTTGGGCGCCTTGGCCTTGTACTGCTTGCCGACGTCCACGAACTTGTCCCAGCTGCCCGTCCACAGCTTGCCGACCTCGTCGCGGTCGGTGGGCAGGCCGGCCTGCTCGAACAGGTCCTTGCGGTAGCAGATGGCCATGGGACCGATGTCGGTGCCGACCGCGATCGTCTGCCCCTCCGGGGTGGTGGCCTGCTGCCACTTCCAGTCGAGGTAGTCGCTCTTGTTGCCGTACTTCGACAGGTCGAGCAGCTTGTCCGACTGGGTCTCGACGATCTCGGCGATGTTGCCGACTTCGACCATCTGGATGTCCTGGAGGCCGCTGCCGGTGGTGAGGTGGTTGATGAGCGCCGGGTAGTAGTTCTCGTTGCGCTCCACCACGGTCTGCTGGATGTCGATGTCCGGGTGGAGCTTCTCGTACTCCTTGTACAGCCCGGATTCCTCGAAGCCTGCGGTACCGAAGAGCCCGAGGGTGATCTTGGTCTTGCCGCTGCCGCCACCGTCCGACGACGAACTGCCGCCGCTGTCGCCGTCGTCGGCACAGCCGGCCAGTAGCCCGGCGCCCAGCGACGCTACGGCCGCGAGGACCACCGCCTGACGGGCGGTTCGGGTACGTGCTCGCATTGCGTCCTCCTGTTGCCCTGACGTGCCGACCCCCCGGCCAACTGCATTGTTGGGCCCGTTAGTTCGTCTTGATTCAGCGCTGGCGGCTCGGGCGGGGAACGTGCGGGATGTGTATGTGTCAGGTACCGTGGGAGCGCTCCCATCGGTGATGTGTTGAAGGTTCGTCGGTCCGGGCGGGGGTGTCAAGGGCGAGGACAGCAGGAGGTGCCTTCAGTTATCGGCCTGTTAACTAACTCGACGGGACGGTACGAACGGGACACGCACCGGTGAAGATCGGCCAGTGCGGGAGTCGGTCCGGGACCGCCCCGGTGGTGGCAGGTGCCCCGGGACGGGACTGTTAGATTCCAGGCCAGGGTGATGACAGTGGAAGGGCGGAGCCAGATGGCAAGCCACGGAGCGCGGGGCCGCAGTGGTGGCCGACCGACCTTGGAAGAGGTCGCCGCGCGCGCCGGAGTGGGCCGTGGCACGGTCTCCCGGGTGATCAACGGCTCGCCGAGGGTCAGTGACGCGACCCGCGCCGCGGTCGAGGCGGCGGTCGCGGAACTCGGCTACGTCCCGAACACGGCGGCCCGCGCCCTCGCGGCGAACCGCACGGACGCGATCGCGCTGGTCGTCCCCGAGCCGGAGACCCGGTTCTTCGCGGAACCATACTTCTCGGACATGCTGCGCGGTGTGGGCGGTGCGATCTCGGACACGCAGATGCAGCTCCTGCTGATCTTCGCGGGCAGCGACAGGGAACGCCAGCGCCTCGCCCAGTACCTGGCCGCCCACCGCGTCGACGGCGTCCTCCTGGTCTCGGTCCACGCGGACGACCCGCTGCCCGATCTGCTGGCCCAGCTGGAGATCCCGGCGGTGATCAGCGGCCCGAGGTCGGAGGCGGAAACCCTCACCTCGGTGGACTCGGACAACTACGGGGGCGGCCGGCAGGCAGTCGAACACCTCCTGTCCCGGGGCCGCCGCAAGATAGCCCACATCACGGGACGCCTGGACGTGTACGGCGCCCAGCGCCGCGTCGACGGCTACCGCGAAGCCCTGGAGGCGGCGGGCCACGAGGTGGACGAGGACCTGATCGAACCGGGCGACTTCACGGAGGAGGGTGGCCGCCGGGCGATGACCCGCCTCCTGTCCCGCTGCCCCGACCTGGACGCGGTCTTCGCGGGCTCGGACGTGACAGCGGCGGGTGCCCGCCAGGTCCTGCGCGAACGGGGCCGCCGCATACCCGACGACGTGGCCCTGGTCGGCTACGACGACTCGGCCATAGCCCGCCACATGGACCCGCCCCTGACGAGCGTCCGCCAGCCGATAGTGGAAATGGGCCGAGCGATGATCGACCTCCTTCTGGAGGAGGTGGCGGACCGCCGCCCGACGGCGTCCCGGGTACTGGAACGACGCCAGGTGGTACTGCCCACGGAACTGATGACCCGTACGTCGTCCTGAGGGCGAAGGTCACCAGCGGGGCCATGAATGTTCCCAAGAGGCCGGACACGACCAAGGGCTGACCCGTTCTCACGGGTCAGCCCTTGGTCGATCAGGGTGAGTGACGGGACTTGAACCCGCGGCATCCTGGACCACAACCAGGTGCTCTACCAGCTGAGCTACACCCACCATGACCGGGTGAGGATTTCCAAGTGGTCTTCCTGACCGGCCGAGAAAAAGTGTACAGGGTCCGAAGGGGTGCTCGCGCCCGGCTTTCTCAGGGCTGTCGCAAGGGCTGTCGTACGGGATTCGTACGGGGCTACTGCGCCGCGGGCAGAACGTGTTTCGCCGCGATCGTGCGGGCCCTGTCCGAGTCCGGGCCGGGCTGCGGTACGAAGATCGCCTCGCGGTAGTAGCGCAGCTCGGCGATCGACTCGCGGATGTCGGCGAGGGCGCGGTGGTTGCCGTTCTTGTCCGGGCTGTTGAAGTACGCCCTGGGGTACCAGCGCCGGGCCAGCTCCTTCACCGAACTGACGTCCACGATCCGGTAGTGGAGGTAGGCCTCCAGGCTGCCCATGTCACGCAGCAGGAAACCGCGGTCCGTGCCGACCGAGTTGCCGCACAGCGGGGCCTTGCCCGGTTCCTTGACGTGCTCGCGCACATACGCCAGGACCTCCGCCTCGGCGTCGGCCAGCGTCGTACCGCCGGCGAGCTCGTCGAGGAGTCCGGACGCGGTGTGCATCTGCCGCACCACCTCCGGCATCGTCTCCAGCGCCGAGTCGGGCGGACGGATGACGATGTCCACCCCCTCGCCGAGTACGTTCAGCTCGGAGTCGGTGACCAGTGCGGCCACCTCGATGAGCGCGTCGTCGGACAGCGAGAGACCGGTCATCTCGCAGTCGATCCACACCATGCGATCGTTCATGCGTCTCACCTTACGGGGAGCGGGCGCGCGGCGAACCAGTGGTGCGGTGTGGTTGTGGCGGGGGGTAGGGCACCCGGCGCTGGTGGGGGCATCGCAGGGGGCTGCCGCCCCCGGACCCCCGCTTCGGCCCCGAACGGGCCCTGTCCTCGAACTCCCCCAGAGGGGGTGCCCCCAGGGCGGGGGGTGCGGGCCGGCGCTTGAGAGGTGCCGGGCGGCGCCGGGAAGTCCGAGGGCGCGCGGCAAGCGGACCGGAAACGGGTGGCGGGTGGGAAACACGGCCTGGGCTGCATCGGTCTCACCCGTGAACGCCGGACGGGCCGGGCAACGTACCCCCGGCCCGTCCGGCGTTCACCAGTCACCCCTTACGCGATCTACGCACCGCTCCGCTGCCCCGGCAGACTGGCGCGGCTCCCGACGTACGGGTCCCGCGCATGCTCCGCCGACAGACCGACCGCACTCGCCGTACGTCGTGCCTGGATCGGGACCGGGCTCTCCGGATGCAGGGCGCGGTCGTGGCCGCCCTGGCCGTGGCCCGGGCCGTGCCCGTGTCCCTGGCCCGCCGTCGTCGGCGTACCCATGCCGGGGCCACCACGCTCCCCGCTCACCGCTCCGTCCGGGTCCGGCACGCGCTCACCCTGCGGCCTGCGTGCCCGGTACGCCGCCCGGTACGCGGCCGGGGACGAGCCCAGCTGGCGGCGGAAGTGGCCGCGCAGGGCCACCGGCGAACGGAAGCCGCAGCGGCCCGCGACCTCGTCCACCGAGTAGTCCGACGTCTCCAGGAGACGCTGGGCCTGGAGGACGCGTTGCGTGATCAGCCACTGCAGCGGCGCGCTTCCCGTGAGCGAGCGGAAGCGGCGGTCGAACGTGCGGCGGGACATGTACGCGCGTGCCGCCAGCGTCTCCACGTCGAACTGCTCGTGGAGGTGCTCCAGCGCCCAGGCGACGACCTCGGCGAGCGGGTCGGCGCCGATCTCCTCCGGTAAAGACCGGTCGAGGTACCGCTCCTGGCCGCCCGATCGGCGCGGCGGGACCACCAGTCGGCGGGCCAGCGCGCCGGCCGCCTCGTTGCCGTGGTCCGTCCGCACGATGTGCAGGCACAGGTCGATGCCTGCCGCTGTGCCTGCGCTCGTCAGCACGTCACCGTCGTCCACGAAGAGTTCGCGCGGGTCGACGTGGACCGACGGATAGCGCTTGGCCAGCGTCGGTGCGTACATCCAGTGTGTTGTCGCCGGGCGGCCGTCCAGCAGGCCCGCCGCCGCGAGGACGAACGCGCCTGTGCACAGGCCTACGATCCGCGCACCCTCCTCGTGGGCCCGGCGCAGCGCGTCGAGCGCGTCCTCGGGTGGCGGCGCGGTGATCGAACGCCAGGCCGGCACGACGACTGTGCCTGCCCGCGCGATCGCCTCCAGGCCGTTCGGTGCGGTCAGTTCCAGCCCGCCGGTGGTCCGCAGCGGGCCATCTTCTCCTGCGCACACCAACAGTCGGTAGCGCGGCACTCCGGCGTCCTGGCGGTCGATCCCGAACACCGAAAGTGGTATGGAACTCTCGAAGATGGGGCCGCCGCTGAACAGCAGCACCGCGACGATCTCCTTGCGGCGTCGCCCGGAAAGTTTCCGGGCCGCGGCTTCCGGCGCGGCAGTGGAGTCGTGGCTCATACTGCTAAGCCCCCCTCGGTGGTCGCGGCTCCTCGGTTGTGTCGCTCCTGCACGTTTCCCCTCGGTCCTGCACGAGTCCCCCGCCGTAGACAGTCAAGATCGAATCTACTGTGTCCCATGATGCCGAGGTGACCAGTTGGTCACCCGGCGGATTGTCGACTTGGCAACTTGGCGTAAAGCATTCGATCACGAAGCGTTGCACTCGTGGGGCGTGCAGGGAAGTGCGCCTCGTCGTAGTGGCCAATCCGCGTAGGGTGCGCGGGCCCGCCTGGACCCTTTCAGTGCAGGTGGAACAGGGGTTTGGGGGTTGTCCGGCCAAGGGATGCACGGTGGCCGGAAGTTGGCTGAAAAGCATCGGGCGCGTGCGCGAAAACAGGTCAGTCGACCGGTGTAGTTCCGCCGGAGTGGCGGCCGCCCCTGTGGGTACCCGAATGGGTTCTGCCGTGCCGCCCCCGGAGGGGGGCCGCATCTTCTGCCGACACCTGGGCGGCGCCGCGTTCGGACTGCCGCAGCAGCACCCGGCACGCCCCCGTCACGGCCGCCAGCCCCAGCGCCGTACCGGCCGCGCCGCCGAGCGAGGTGCCGTAGAGGACGAGCACCAGGGGGACCAGGACGCAACTGAAGGCCGCCCAGCGGACGAGCTCGCTCGCGGAGTCCTGGGTCGGTGAGGTCATGGCTGCTCCCTGTGGCGGCGGGTCACGGGGTTCAACGCCTGTTCGAGCGGTCGGTCACTGGTCGGTCACTGGTTCCTGGTGTCCGGAAGGTGTGCGCGCGCATGACCGACGAGGGCGAGATGTGGGCGAACCCTGTGGAAACAGCCTGTACGTGGCAGCAACCATTGCGTTACGGGCGCCCCCTCGTGCATGCTCCCTGGAACCCGTCCGGAGCACGTGCGGGCTGTGGGCTACGGAGGCGTGCCGCCGTACCCTTGGGGGTATGGGGTTGGGAAGATGATTCCCGGACACAGCTCCGCCGCACACTGTCGTCCCACATCACGTTGTCCCACCACGAGGATCAAAACGCCGAGAATCCCATGGCCGGTCACGAATTCCTGGAACCCGCGGACCGCAAGCGCCCCGTCGCCGATCACACGGCGGCCGAGCCCTTGGCGGCGGAAGAACCACGTCAGTCCTGCGACCCCGCGTTCAAGCACGGTGTCGTCGTCGGCTTCGACGGCTCGACGTCGAGTGAGCGCGCCCTCGCGTACGCCATCGGCATGGCTCACCGCTCCGGTTCGGGCCTGATCATCGTGCACGTCGCCAACCGGCTGCCCACCACGGTGTGGGCCGGCTGTGAGCCGCCCGTCTTCGTCGACGTGCCGGACCACCGCACCGAGGTCCTCGGGCTCGAGCTCGCGTGCGCGGACTATCTGGCCGAGGTGCCCTGGATCCTTGTCGAACGCGGCGGCGACATCTGCCACGAACTCGAAGAGGTGGGGCGGGAGTACGAGGCCGACGCGATCGTCGTCGGCTCGACGCACGGCATCGTCGGGCGCATCTTCGGGTCGGTGGCCGGGCGGCTCGCGAAGCGGGCCAAGCGACCGGTCGTCGTCATTCCGTAACTCCCCTCTCTCCTGCGTGAGATGCGCGGTGAGCACCGTCAACTCCCATGTGGCGCGCCTTTCTGCGCTGAGTGAACCTACTTGCGCGTAGAGGTGTTTGTGCGCTTGTGAAGGGCATATACCGGTCACTGAACAAGCTGCAGAAGTACATGCACGAAGGGAGCCCGCCGTGGACAATGACGTCTCCGCGGGAAGCACCACCACGATTCTCGGCCATCTCGCGCTCGGACTCACCCTGTTGGCCTTCGGCCTCGGGCACACCGAAGTGATCGGCGGCGTGACGGCCGCGGACGCGGTCTCACTCGCCGTCTACGTCGGCGGCCTCGCCCTCTTCATCGCCGGGCTGCTCGCCTTCCGCGACCGTGACACGTTCACCGGTACGGCCTTCGCCGCCCTCGGGGCGTTCTGGTTCACCTGGGGGGTCGGGGCCGACTCCCAGGTCTCCGCCAACGCGGCGGGGCTGTTCCTGCTGCTGTTCGCGCTCGTCGCGCTCAGTCTGACGCTGGGGGCGTCCGCCTCGGCGCCGCTCACCCGGGGTGCGTACGGGCTGCTGTTCGTGGCGATGTTGCTGCTCTCCATCGCGCGGTTCGGGGACTCTGGAGGGCTTGCCAAGGTGGGCGGTTGGTTCGCGGCGGCGGGCGGCCTGGCCGCCTGGTACGCCGCGACCGCGGCCCTGGCGCACTGGCCTACGGCCATGCCGCGACGTGCTGCCGGCCGGGGCGTGACGGCCACCGGTTAGCTGCGCAGGCCGGGGGTCGGGCGACCCCTGGCGACATGAGCGGACCCCCCGTGTCTGGTGGCAACACGGGGGGTCCGTTCTGTCCGCTGCGCCTCTGCGGGTGCGTGGGGGCCTGTCGCGCCCACGCGGCGGAGCCGCAAATCGACACAGCCCCGCGCCCTTTGGGGCGCGTCCCTCCGGGCGTCTACTCCACCGTGACCGACTTCGCCAGGTTCCTCGGCTTGTCGATGTCCCGCCCGAGAGCCAAAGCCGTGTGGTAGGCGAGGAGCTGGAGGGGGATGCCCATCAGGATCGGGTCCAGTTCGTCCTCGTTCTTCGGGACGACGATCGTCTGGTCGGCCTTCTCCTGTTCCTGGTGGGCCACCGCGAGGATGGGGCCGCTGCGGGCCTTGATCTCCTCCAGGGCGGCGCGGTTCTTCTCCAGGAGGTCGTCGTCCGGCACGATCGCGACCGTGGGCAGCGCGGGCTCGATGAGTGCCAGCGGGCCGTGCTTCAACTCCGAGGCGGGGTAGGCCTCGGCGTGGATGTACGAGACCTCCTTGAGCTTCAGGGAGGCCTCGCGGGCCACCGGGTAACCCCGGACGCGGCCGATGAAGAGCATCGAGTGGGCCTCGGCGTACTGCTGGGCCAGCTTCTTGATCTCCTCCTCCTGGTCCAGGATCTCGGAGATCTGCGCGGGCAGCCTGCGCAGGCCCTCGATGATCCGCTTGCCGTCGCGGACCGACAGGTCGCGGGTGCGGCCCAGGTGCAGGGAGAGGAGTGCGAAGGCGACCGTGGTGTTGGTGAAGCACTTCGTCGAGACGACGCAGACCTCGGGGCCGGCGTGCACGTACATGCCGCCGTCCGCCTCGCGGGCGATCGCCGAACCGACCACGTTCACGATGCCCAGTACCCGCGCGCCCTTGCGCTTCAGCTCCTGTACGGCGGCCAGCACGTCGTACGTCTCGCCGGACTGGGAGACGGCCACGTACAGCGTGTCGGGGTCCACGACCGCGTTGCGGTAGCGGAACTCGGAGGCGGGTTCGGCGTCGGCCGGGATACGCGCCAGCTCCTCGATCATCTGGGCGCCGATCATGCCCGCGTGGTACGAGGTGCCGCAGCCGAGGATCTTCACGCGGCGGATCTGGCGCGCCTCGCGGGCGTCCAGGTTGAGGCCGCCGAGGTGGACCGTGGAGAAACGGTCGTCGATGCGGCCGCGCAGGACGCGGTCCACGGCGTCGGGCTGCTCGTGGATCTCCTTGTGCATGTACGTGTCGTGGCCGCCCATGTCGTACGAGGCCGCCTCCCACTCCACCGTGGTGGGCTCCGCCGTGGTGCGGGTGCCCTCCGTGGTGTAGGTGCGGAAGTCGTCGGCCTTGAGGGTGGCCATCTCGCCGTCGTCCAGCGTCACTATCTGGCGCGTGTGGGTGACCAGCGCGGCGATGTCCGAGGCGACGAACATCTCCTTCTCGCCGATGCCGAGCACGACAGGCGAGCCGTTGCGGGCGACCACGATCCGGTCGGTGAAGTCGGCGTGCATCACGGCGATGCCGTACGTGCCCTCGACGATCCGCAGCGCCTGGCGGACCTTCTCCTCCAGGGTGTCCGCCTGCGAGCGGGCGATGAGGTGGGTGAGGACCTCGGTGTCCGTCTCGGAGAGGAACTCCACGCCGTCCGCTTCGAGCTTCTTGCGCAGGTCGGAGGCGTTGTCGATGATCCCGTTGTGGACGACGGCGACCTTGTTGTCGGTCGACATGTGCGGGTGCGCGTTGTGGTCGGAGGGGGCGCCGTGCGTGGCCCAGCGGGTGTGGGCGATGCCGGTGGTGCCGGCGAAGCGCTTGGGGACCTTGGCCTCCAGGTCCCGGACGCGGCCCTTGGCCTTGACCATCTTCAGGCCCGCCGCCTTCGGCGAGGTCACGACGATGCCCGCCGAGTCGTAGCCGCGGTACTCCAGGCGCTGAAGGCCTTCGAGGAGCAGCGGCGCCACGTCACGCCTGCCGATGTATCCGACGATTCCGCACATGTATAGGTGTCCCTGTCCCTGTCGTACGTAGATGTCTAGCCGTAGACCATGCGGCGCAGCTGGCGGAGGGTGAGCTCCGGCGGTGCGACCGCGCGGTATTTCAGGTCCGCCTCGATCCGGTCGAAGATCTCCGCGTTCACCAGTCCCTGGCCCTGGAGTTCGCGGTGGCGTCGACGGACATAATCCTCGGTTGTCTCGTCGAAGTAGGCGAGAACGTCCTGAATCACCCTCAGCGCCTCGCCCCGTCCCAGGGGCGTGGTACGCATCAGATGATCAACGAGTTCGTCGTGCACCCGATGATCCTGAGGTAAAGCGCCGGTAATCGCAACAATCCTGCCCGATATCGGGCAGCGGACTGTTGAAACTCTGCTTCACGGTCGCGCGCCGCGTACGCTGAGCATGCGCGTATGCCCGGAAGGCGGGGCGTACGGGCGACACCGACAGGCGGTTCTCCGGGGCGTGTTGCGTGTTTCCGCACGCGTTTCTACATGCGCTTGAGGACCGCCTGTTTGGCGAGCGCGAACTCGTCGTCAGTGAGCACGCCCGACTGGTGCAGCTCACCGAGTTCGCGCAGCCGCCGCAGCTGGGCGTCGTGGTCGTGTTCGGCGGGGGGCGCGATGTCGTCCGGCGGCGTGGTGATCTCCTTCGGCCGCTGCGGTGGTACGTCCGCCGCGGGCGCCGCCGGATGCGGCAGGCGGGCCTGGACGGCCGCCGCGACCAACGCCATCAGCGGGTCCTTCCTGAATCCCCACAGTTCGACGGAGTTGGGGTCGTACTTCGGCGGGGCCTTGGTCGGCGCGTGCCGCACGCCGAAGCGCAGGTGGCCGTTCTCCAGGCCCACCGCCGGATGCCACTCCACGCCCGCGATGTCGGCGACGGCGAGGGAACGGGGGCCGGCGGCGGCCTTCGCGTCCTCCGTCTTCCAGTTCCACTCCAGCCGGATGTGCTCACCGTCGAAGGTCGCGGTGCCGTCCCCGGCCGACACGGACAGCGGTACGGCGGGTCCGGGCAGCAGATACCGGTCCACGGCGCCGGACGGCACCTCGTCGAGCAGCAGCGCGTTGCGCACCTCGTCCACGAAGTACTCGGCGACGCCGTAGCGGTCCGACTCGACGATCAGCTGATACGGGTCGTTGGGCTCCGTCAGCTTGCCGCCGGTCGCCCGGAGCAGAGGGTCGGCGCCGTCGCGCAGCCGGAGCCTGAGACGCCCCGACTTTCTGCCCTGCTCGAAGGAGACGCCGGCCAACGCGTGGAGGGGAACCGCGAGTTCGCCCAGCTCCCTGCGGAGCAGGCTGACGTTCTTGTCGCGCCCCGGGGTGAGCCGGAGGGTGTCACCGTCGAAGACCCATGTGCCGTCCTTCTGGATGATTTCCGCCATGGGGAGATTCTGGCACCGGGCCGTCACAGCCCCAGCGCGTTCGCCGCCTCGTCGGCGAAGACGAAGCGAACGGCGTTGTCGGCCACGGTCGTTGAGCGCATCGAGAGCTTGCCGGAGCGCACCCCGAGGGCGATCTCCGGGTTCTCCTGACAGACCAGGACGAACGAGTCGCCTGTCGCGGCCCTCGGCAGGAACGCCTGGTCCTCCGGGAAGGGCGCTTCGGCGCCCTGCTCGTAGGCGCACGGCCGCTGCTGCATCCCGTCGCCCGCGATCCGGTCGCCGGCGATGTCCAGGCAGAACCTCGACGCGACGTTCACCAGGGCGACCGCCCCCTCCGTCAGGCGGACGACCCGCCAGTCCTGGGTCTCTCCGCCGTCGCAGGCAGTCAGGACGGGATCGGCGGCGGGTGGGCCGGAACCCGGCGAGGCGTTTCCGGCCGGGCCGGTGACGCAGCGTCCGGTGGACACGTGTTCGAGGGTGATCGTGTCGGTGGTGGCACCGGCCGCGGAGGACGGTGCGACGGAGGCGCTCGCCGTGGGCCGGGGCTGCTCGGCCCCCTCGGCGGCGTCGGACCCCGACAGCAGCCGCAGCACCCCGGTGGTCAGGGCGGCTGTGACGGCCACCGCGACCACCACCATGAGCACCTGCCGTCCGCGTCTGCGGTCCTCGGGTCCGCGGTCCCCGTCCCCTGCCGGAGTGGCCGGAGTGGGCTGCGTGACGGGCTCGCCGCTCGGCGACCGGCCCCCCGACCGCGCCTTGAGGTACGCGGCCCCGCCCCACACCAGCACACGGTCGGCCAGCAGCCGCCGTACCTCCTCCGCACCGGCCGCCGCGAGCGTGCGCAGCAGCTCCAGGTCAACGGCGCAGAAGCGGCAGGTGTGCAGGTGCTGCCGGAGATCCGCGGGCGCCTCACGATGGGTGCCGCGGGCGATGGCGCCGAGCATGCTGCCGTAGCGGAGGCACTGCGGGTCGGCGGTGCGGTCGGCCCGTACGCGCAGGAAGGTGTCGACCAGGCGGCTGCGGGCCGACTGCGCGAGAGAGTGGGCGAACTCCACGGTTGTGTTCAGGGTCCTGGCCGCCGACGCCGTCTCCTCCGGCTCGGCCAGGCACAGCCACAGTGCGGCCCGCTGCTGGTCGGGCAGTTGCTCGAAGGCGGCCAGCAGAACCGAGGCGTTCTCCACCCCGCGCAGCGTGTCGACGGGGCCGTAGGTGTCGGCGGCCCGTTTCGACCAGTCACGGAACTCCGGGCGCAGTAGTCCGCTCCGCCCGTCGCGCAACCAGCCGTCGGCGGTGCGCCGCACGTCGGCGAGGAGAGCGGTGCGCAGGGCGGGACCGTGCTGCCGCGAGCCGCGGGCGAGCACCTGGGCGGCCAGGTCGGTGGCGTCGCGCGGTTTCACGCAGAAGGCGTCCGCGTACGCATGGACGGCCGGGGCGTGTTCCGGTGGGATACCGGACACGGACGGCGGGTGGTGCGGGACTTGCTGTGCGAGGTGCTCGGTCATGAATCGACTCCCCACGGAGCGGGCACGGCAAGGCCAGGACCGTAGTGCCGCATTCTGTGGGAGGGCTGTGCGTTCGCCCACGTGTGTCACGTACACGGAAACGGCGGGGAGGGCGGAGACGGCGACGGGACGGTGGCGGGGACGGCGACGGGCTCCCCGAGGACCGTACTCGGGGAGCCCGTCTGCCGTGATCAGAACCCTGTGACGGGATTTCTCAGGGTGCCGATCAGCTGGAGGGCGCCTGCAGGGTCGGCCAGATCCACCATCTGCTCGTTGTTACGCAGTTGCAGCCGGTTGAGGCAGGACAGGGCGAACTCGGGGGCGAACATGTCGTACTGGCGGAATTTGTCGACCAGTTGGGGGTTCGCCTCCTGGTAGGCGCGGGTGACCTCGGCGACCGTCCGCCAGAAGTCGTCCTCCTCCAGGACGCCCTCGGTGGCGAGGTTCGCGGCCAGGAAGCGGAAGAAGCAGTCGAAGACGTCCGTGAAGATGGACAGGAGTTTCTTGTCCTCCGGGACCTCCACACGCAGTCGCTCGACCGTCGGCGGCAGTAGCGCGTCCGGGTCCATGACGGCGATCTCCTCGGCGATGTCCTTGTAGATCGCGCGCTGGACCGCGCCGTCCCTGAGGACGAGGATGACGTTCTCGCCGTGCGGCATGTAGACCAGGTCGTAGGCGTAGAAGCTGTGCAGGAGCGGGGTGAAGTAGGCGTGCAGATAGCGGCGCAGCCACTCCGTCGGGGTGAGGCCCGACTGCTCGATGAGCGCCGCGGCGAAGGAGCGGCCCTCGTGGTCGACGTGGACGAGCGATGCCATGGTGGCCAGCGACTCGCCCTCCGCGAGGGACGGCACGGGGCTCTCGCGCCAGAGCGCCGCCAGCATCTTGCGGTACGGGGAGTAGCGGTCGGTGGCGGCCTCGTACTCCAGGTGGCGGTAGCCGACGGCCGCGCGCTCGCGGATGATCGACAGGCCTGTCGACTTCAACACCGGGTCGTTGTCGATCAGTTGGGCCAGCCAGTCGTTGATGGCCGGGGTCGCCTCCATGTAGGCGGCCGAAAGCCCGCGCATGAAGCCCATGTTGAGGACCGACAGCGCCGTTTTGACGTAGTGCTTCCCGGGGTTGGACCGGTTGAAGAAGGTCCGGATGGACTGCTGGGCGAGGTACTCGTCGTCGCCCTCGCCCAGGCAGACCAGGTTCTGCTGGGCGATCTCGGCGGCGAAGGTGACGCTGAGCTTGTTCCACCACTGCCAGGGGTGCACCGGAATGAAGAGGTACTCGGTGGGGTCGAGGCCCTGGTCGGTCAGTTTCGTACGGAAGCGGACGACCGTCTCCTGCCCCAACTCCTCGCGCAGGAAGGCCTCGTACTCGATACCGACACCCGCGGTGAACGCGGCGCGTGAGCGGTGCGCGGCCAGCCACACCAGCCGGACCGGGCTCGCGGTCTCGGGTGCGTAGGAGAGGTACTCGTGCACACCGAAGCCCAGCCGGCCGTTGTTGGCGACGAAGCAGGGGTGGCCCTCGGTCATCCCCGTCTCGATCGCCTGGAAACCGCTTTTCGCGAGCTCGGTGACGGTGATCTGCGGCTTGGTGAGCTTGTAGCAGGTGCCGGAGAGGGTGGAGGAGATCTCCTCCAGGTAGACGGGCAGCACCTCGTCGCTCAGGCCGAGTGATTTCTTCAGCTCGATGAAGAAGTCGAGCGCGGAGAGCGGGAGTTCGGCCCCGTCCCGGTGCCGGGAGATGGAGTCGGCGTCGACCTGCCAGTGGTCGAGGGCATGGCGTGCGGCGGTGAAGCGGTAGCGGGTCAGGCCGTCGTCGGTCAGGACGACGTACTGATCGCCGCCGTTCCCGCCGGTTGACTCGGGGGTGATGAGGCGCTCGTGCGCGAACTCCGCGAGGGCCTTGCGGATGAGGAGGCGGTTGGCCTGCTCCCAGCGTTCGGGGGAGAGATGGGCCGTGGCGTCGGCGAGGCTCATACGGACACCGCCTTCTCGAAGTGCTCGCGGGTGCAGAAACTCAGCAACGCCTTTTTCTCCGGCTTCCGTATCTCTCGCTCGGGCACGAACCCGACGGCTTCGTTCAGGGCGTGCACGGCCTTGTTGCCGACGTCCGGCTCGACGACGACGCGGGCGGTGCGCGGGTCCTCGAAGAGGTGGGCCATCACGGCCGTGATGACGGACCTGGTGAACCCGGACACGGGCGCGTCGGTCGCCGGCACCAGGAAGTGCATGCCGACATCGCCGGGCTCGGGCTCGTACAGGCCGACCAGTTCGCGGTGGACAGGGTCGTACTTCTCCATCAGGAAGGCGGGTACGCCGTCCTGGAGGCCGAGGAGGGCGTGGTGGTGCTCGTCGGCGGCGACGTCCAGGTAGGCGCGCTCGACGTCTTCCAGTCGGGCGTCCTGCATCATCCAGTAGGCGGCCTTGGGGTGCGTGACCCAGGTGTGCAGCAGCTCGGCGTCCTTCAGCGGGTCGAGCGCACGGAAGGTGAAGGTCACGGGGGTCGCGGAGGTCATGAAGGTCATACGGCGAACTCCTGGAAGGCGATGGTCTTCTCGACCGGGTAGTACTCACTGCCGAGCAGCTCGGCGATGATGAAGCTGTTGCGGTACGCGCCCATGCCCAGGTCGGGCGAGGTGATCGAGTGGGTGTGGACGCCGGCGTTCTGCAGGAAGACCCCGCGTCCGGTCGTGTCGATCGCGTAGTTGCGGGCGATGTCGAAGTTGCCCTGGGTGTCGTAGCGCAGCCGGTCGCGGACGGGCTTCAGGAACTCCGGCTCGGCGTACCTGTAGCCGGTGGCGAGGATCAGGCCCTGGGTGTCCAGTGTGTACTCCTTCTCCTGCTCCTCCTGGCGCAGCCCGAGCGTGTACGTCCCGCTCCCGCTCTCGTAACTCACCGTGTTCAGCTCGGAGTTGGTGAGGAGCCGGGTGGGGACGGGGCCGCCGAGGCTCTTCTGGTAGAGCAGGTCGAAGATCTCGTTGATCAGCTCGCCGTCGATCCCCTTGAACAGGCCCTTCTGCTCCTGTGCCAGGCGGTAACGGGTTCGCTCGGGAAGCGCGCGGAAGTAGTCGATGTACTCCGGGGAGGTCATCTCCAGCGTCAGCTTGGTGTACTCGAGCGGGAAGAAGCGCGGCGAGCGTGTCACCCAGTTGAGCCGGTAGCCGTGGACGTCGATCTCACCGAGGAGGTCGTGGTAGATCTCGGCGGCGGACTGACCACTGCCGACGAGCGTGATCGACTCCTTGGCCTGCAACTCCCGCTTGTGCCGCATGTACTGGGAGTTGTGGATGAAGTCGCCGTCCAGGTCCGCGCACGCGTCCGGGATGTACGGGGGAGTGCCGGTGCCGAGGACGAGCCTGCGCGCCCGGTAGATGTCACCGGCGACCGTCTGGACGACGTACAGCTCGTCCTCGTCCTGGTAAGTCACCTCGGTGACCGTGGTGTTGAAGCGGACGCTGCGCAGTTTGTTCGCGGCCCAGCGGCAGTAGTCGTCGTACTCGACGCGCAGGGGGTAGAAGTTCTCGCGGATGTAGAACGAGTACAGACGGCCCGATTCCTTCAGGTAGTTGAGGAAGGAGTACGGGGAGGTCGGGTCGGCGAGGGTGACGAGGTCCGACATGAAAGGCGTCTGGAGATGGGCGCCGTCGAGGAACATCCCCGAGTGCCACTCGAAGTCGGGCTTCGACTCCAGGAAGACGCCGTCGAGTTCGTCGATCGGCTCGGTGAGGCAGGCGAGGCCGAGGTTGAAGGGGCCGAGACCGATCCCGATGAAGTCGTAGGTCTTGTTCGCGCCGTCGGTCCTGTTCGAGAGTTCGGTCGTGTTCATGGCTTCTGTCCTGTTCATGGCTTCGGCTTCAGGAAGCGACGGAGGTGACGGAAGCGACGCGGTCAACGGAATCTCCCAGGTACTGCTCGGCATGGCCGGCGATCAGGTCGAGGACGGCGGCTATGTCGTCCGTCGTGGTCTCGGGGTTGAGCAGGGTGAACTTGAGGTAGTGGCGCCCGCCGACCTTCGTCCCCGCCACGACGGCCGCGCCGGAGGCGAACAGGGCCTTGCGGGCGTACAGGTTGGCGCGGTCGATCTCCGAGGGGTCGGTGACGGCGGCGGGGATGTAGCGGAAGACGAGGGTGGAGAGGGAGGGTTCGACGACGACGTCGTAGCGCGGGTCGGCGGCGAGGATCTCCCAGCCCTCCTGGGCCAGGTCACAGACCTCGTCGAAG
Organism: Streptomyces sp. ADMS; assembly: GCF_033441795.1. Lineage (NCBI taxonomy): Bacteria > Bacillati > Actinomycetota > Actinomycetes > Kitasatosporales > Streptomycetaceae > Streptomyces > Streptomyces sp. ADMS. The sequence continues at coordinate 33,861 of NZ_JAVFVX010000042.1, forward strand.
AGTCCGCCGATGCCGTCGGCGCCCATCACGCGCAGGGTCATCCACAGCTTGAGGGCGTCGAAACGGCGGGTCGTCTGGAGCGACTTGTCGACCTGGTTGGGGATGCGCTCCTGCACCATGCGGCGCGGGTTGAGGTACTCCGCGTGGTAGGTGGCGTGGCGGAGCGTGGCCGAGTCCCGGACCAGCAGGGCGCTCGAACTCACCGGCTGGAAGAAGGACTTGTGGTAGTCGACGGTGACCGAGTCGGCGCGCTCGATGCCGGTGAGGAGGTCGCGGCGGCTGACCGAGGCGAGCAGTCCGCAGCCGTAGGCGGCGTCGACGTGCATCCAGGTGCCGTACTGGGCACAGAGTTCGGCGATCTCGGGCAGCGGGTCGATGGAGCCGAAGTCGGTGGTGCCGGCGGTGGCGACGACGGCCATGGGGACGAGCCCGTCGCGCTCGCAGCGCTCCAGTTCGTGCGCGAGGGCGACCGTCTGCATCCGCTTGTCGTTGTCGACGGGGATGGAGACGACCGCGTCGGGGCTCAGCCCGAGAAGCTTCGCGGACTTCTTCACGCTGAAGTGGCTGACTTCGGAGGCGAAGATACGCAGCTCGGCGGCGGACTCGCTCTTCGCCTCCTCGCGGGCCAGCAACAGCGCCTGGAGGTTGGACTGGCTGCCGCCGCTGGTGAAGATGCCGTCGGCGGCGGAACCGAGGCCGATGCGCTCGTTGGTCCAGTCGATCAGTTTGCGCTCGATGAGGGTGCCGCCGGCCGACTGGTCCCAGGTGTCGAGGGAGGAGTTGACGGCGGAGAGGATCGCCTCGCCGAGCACCGCGGGTATGACGACCGGGCAGTTGAGGTGGGCGAGGTAGCGCGGGTGGTGGAAGTAGATCGCGTCGCGCAGGTAGACCTCTTCGAGCTCGTCGAGGGCGGCGGCCTCGTCGAGCAGGGGCTTGTCCAGGTCGATCCGGTCGATGCGGGGGGCGAGGGCGTCGACCGTGACGCCGGTGAACGGACGGTCCGTGGTGGCGAGTCTGGCCGCCACCCGCTCGACTCCTTCGGTCACGGAGCGGCGGTACCGCTCCGCGGTCGTGTCATTGAGCAGGTGCGAGCGCATGGGGGGAGCCTCCGGGGGCAGAGAGGGCAGGTGCAGGTTCGCCTGTGCCGAGCGGTTGACTTAGGTTAGCCTAACCTAAGTTTCTGTGGGAATCATCTGTCCCGCCCGTAACACCTGTGAGCGGGGCCTCGGCCGTCATTCGGGCTGCTCGCGCAGCTGCTCCTCGCTGAGCCCGCGCCGCCAGTAACCGACGAAGGTGACGGCCCGGCGGTCGATACCGCGCTCGCCCACGAGATGCCGGCGCAGCTCCTTCACGGCGGACGACTCGCCCGCGATCCAGGCGTACGGCCGCTCGGCGGAGGGGAGTTGGGCGGCCCGGATCGCCTCCAGGGCCGCGGGCGCGCCTGGGCCCGCGCCGCGCACCAGCCAGGTGATCTCGGCGTCGGCGGAGGTCACGAGATCCTGGATGTCCCCGGCGTGCCCGGCCTCCAGCCAGACCTGGGCCCGGGTGCCGGCGGGCAGCGATTCCAGGATCGCGGAGGCGGCCGGTACGGCGGTCTCGTCGGCCCAGATGACGACGAGATCGGTGCCGGCCGGCGGACGGAAGCGGATCGCTCGGTTGTCGGCGATCGCGGGCCCGAGCAGGAGGACGCGGTCACCGGCGCCGGCCCGGGAGGCCCAGAGGGAGGCCGGCCCGGCGGGGACGGCGGCGCCCGGTTCGACGCCGTGCAGCACGAAGTCGATGTCGATCTCCGCCGTACGACCGTGAGCGTCGGCGCGCAGGGCGCGGAGCGTGTACGAGCGCATCACCGCCCGTACGTCGTCGGGGAGTTCACGCCACCCCTGCCACCATCCGTCGCCCAGCTCGACGGGCACGGAGGGGGCCTCCTGCCCCGGGTGCGGAAGGAAGAGGGAGAGGCTCTGGTCGCGCCCGTCGGAAAGGAGGGTGGCGAGATCGTCCCCGGCGAAGGTGACGCGAACGAGGGAGGGCCCGAGCCGTGCGGCGCGGACGACGTGGAGGGCGAAGAACCGGAAGGGGGCGGCGACGGCGGTCGTCATGACTCCTCCTGAAGTGATGTCGGAGGGCGCGGTGACGCGCCCCCAAAGGGGCGCGGGGAACGGCGCGACCAGCCACAGTGGTCGCGCGGTTCCCCACGGCGAAGCACATCCACGGCGCGGGACGGGGCGCCCGCGGCGGGCGCCTGCTCTTCTAACCGACCTTCTTGGCCTTCTCGATGGCCTCCGCGAGGCTCGTGAGAAGCGGCGTGCACTTGTCGTAGGACAGAATCGGCTCGGGGTTACGGGCGATCACCTGACCCGCCTTCACCGCGGGCAACTGCTTCCAGGTCGCCTCGGTGATGTCGGCGGGCTGGATCGCCGAGGTGCGGTTGTCCATCATGATGACGTCGGCCTCGTACTTGTCGACGTTCTCCCAGCTCAGGTTCTCGTACCAACCACCGCTCGCCTTCAGGGCATCGGCGGCGGGCTCGACGAAGTTCACGCCGAGGGCCTTGAAGTACTCCAGGTCGACGGAGAGGTTGGAGCCGGAGACGTAGAAGATGTCCTGGCTCGCGGAACCCACCAGCACCTTGATGTCAGGCTTGGCCTTGGTGGCGGCGCGCAGCCGGGCGGCGGCGTCCTCGAAGGCCTTCTTCGCGGCGGTCACCTTGGCGGAGGCGGTGTCCGCGCCGAGGGTCCTGGCCAGCTCCAGCATGCGCTGCAGCGGCTGGTCCAGCTGTATGTCGAACACGGAGATACCGACGGTCGGGGCACCGACGGCGAGGATCTTCTCCTTGGACTCCTCCGGGACGTACCAGAGGGTGCCCGCGCTGTCGAACATCGTGGTGACGAGGAGGTCCGGGGCCAGGGCCGCGTACTTCTCGATGTTGAACTGGCCCCACTCGTTGCCGAGGACGGTCACCTTGGTGACGTCCATGTCGCCGGCCTGGACGTCGGCCTTGCCGTCCTTGGTCGTGGTCGGGCCGAAGACGCCCTTGACCTCGATGCCGTAGTCGTAGAGCGCGGCGGCGACACCGGTGAAGGCGACGATGCTGGAAGGCGCCTTGTCGGCCTCCGCGGTCTGGCCGCGGTCGTCCTTGAACGTCCAGGGGCCGGCGGGAGTGGCGGCGGCCTTCGACGCGTCCGCGTCCGAGCCACCGCTTTTCGCGTCGTCGTCCCCACAGGCGGCGAGGACGGCACCGAGGCCGAGGGCGCCGCCTGCGGCGAGGATGCCGCGGCGGGAGAGGTGAGTGGCACGGGCGTTGGACATGAGATGGCTGCTTTCGAACGGGGCGGGTCGGCCCGCCGGACGATTCGAAAGGTAGGTTAGCCTAACCTGAGCTGTTGTCCAGAGGGCGGTTCCGGGAAGTGGGACGCCCGGGGTGGCGTCTGCCGATTCCTGTGGATGTCCTGTGTATCGAAGGCGCACTGCTCGTTCGGGCGTCTATTCGTGCGCGATGGTGACACCTGGGTCGCGAAGGTCAAGGAGGTCGGAGTGGCTTGATGGCGGGGTCGCTGAACGACCACAGGGCCCGAGGTGGCGGAAGCCGGGCCCAAGTGCATGCCGCATGCCGGGCTGCCGCCGAAGCGACCGTTTCCGGCCACCATCGACCAGGGCTCCGACAGTAGGGTGACGGCGCCCGCCGTCAATCCTCGGAGGCTCAAGTCGGCCGCGAGGCAGCCTAGTTACGGATGAGTAGGTGTACTCATGTCAAGGCGCGGGTGCACGGCCATCGTTGAGGCATCGCGCAGCACGACGCGGCGCACTCACCGGAGGACACGATGAACGGCAACCGCCGCCCCCGCACCCTGCTCACCCTGGCCACGGACAACTGGCTCTCCCGCGGCTACCTGGCAGTGGTCGTCGCCGCGACGGGCTTCTTCCTCGTCGACACCTTCTTCGTCTCCCATGCCGACGCCTCCATGTCGGGCGTGGTGCCATGGCTGCTGACCGCTCCGCTGAGCCTCCTGTACACGCTTCTGCCCGAGGGCACGCTGAACGGCACGGGTGACGGGGTGTTCCTGGCCCTCTATCTCGCGGGCATCGCGGCGGCGGCTCTGGCCAACGCGGCGTTCATGGGGTTCGCCCTGCGGAAGATCTGGCCTGCTTCGGGGGGTGCGGCTGCTGGGGCGTGAGCCCGGGGCTCCGTCGTTCTCGCGGTCGGTCCGACGTGGCCGTTATGGGCCTGATGCCCCCGCACTTGGCCGTGATGGTGATAGCCGCTGGCTTGGCATCCGTTCTGCTCGGGAAGCGGCGCTGCGACCGGCGAGCCGGCCGCCGACCGCCCGCGCCTCAGGAGGGCTGGTGAGGGGTGCCGCCAGGGTGGTCGGAGGCGGGTGCTCGATCCGGGCTTGCGGCGGTGGCGAAGGTTGACCATCCAGTGCTTCGGATGACGACGGCAAGGCCTTCGGGGATCCTGCTGTCGCGCACGGGGACGAATCCGGGGAAGTCGTCGGTCACCTCCGCGCAACTGCCCCCCTGGCCATCGTTGTAGGACGACTTCCGCCAGACTGCCGCGCTCAGGTCGCCACGACCCTGCACACCGTGCGTCTGAGGGGAAGAGATGGGGAAGAGAGGGGAGGGGAGGAGGAATCGATGTGGTCGTTCTGATCGGGGTGCCGCTCACCGTCCATCTCGTGCTGGTGACTTGGCTGTGCGTCGCCGTCGGGGACCGGACGTCATGGCGTGTGGGGTGGCTGATGGCGGCCGGTGGGGTGTTCTTGCCGCTTGCTCTCTTCGTCGCCTTTCTCGTCCCGTGAGCCTGCGCAGGACTGTGTAGCGCTCCCTGTGGCTGGATTTCGCCGTATTGACTGCCATGCTGTCCTCGAACTCCCTTGCGAAACACTCCGGTTGCGATCACGCTTCAGCGTGTCGACGGGGGTCGGGGGTGGGAGCCGGAAGCGGAGGCTGGGGCGGGTATGGGTGCCAGGGAGAAGGTCGCTGATGCGACTGGGGAAGATGTGGACGCGGTAGCGGCGGTGGTGCGGAGCGACGCGGCTCTGCTGGAGGACGATCTGGCCGAGTTTCTCGGTTCGCTGACCGCTCCCGCGGCGGTCTCCTCGCAGTCCGTGCGATCCGTTTACGAGGCCGCCCTGCGGCGCTCCCTCTATGACCCCGTCGCCGATGCCGTCGGGTCCAAGGTGGGGCAGGAGGCGTTGCCGCCGGCTGCCGGGGCGCCCGGCGGTAACCAGGCTCCGCTGCGGCCGTCGATGGTGTACTGGGCCTACCGCAACTACCGGGGCTTCCCCGACGAGATCGGGGATGGCGTTTCCGAGGCGGACCTGGCCGTCGTCCGGCGGGCAGCAGTGGCCGTACGCGTCATGCTGAAGGCCTTCGTCGCGATCGACGACATCCAGGACGGCAGCGACGTCCGCTACGGCGAACCCGCGCTCCACGTCACCCATGGCGTACCGCTCGCGCTCAACACCGGGTCCTGGCTGATCGCGGCCGTCCTGCGGCACGCGGACGATCCCGCTGTCGTGGGCAGCCTGCTGCGCGCGGTCGAAAGCGGTTTCACCGGGCAGGCCGTCGACCTGTCCACCCGTACGGCGGAGACCCGTGCCGAGCTGATCGCCGCGTCCCTTGAAGAGCGGGTGGCCTACTGGGAGTCCCTGGCCGCCCTCAAGACCGGGACCCTGTTCCGCATGCCGCTCGACTCTGCACTCGCCGGCCTGCGCGTCGTCGAGGACGAGCAGTACACCCTGGACGCCGCCATGCGCCAACTCGGGTTGGCCAGCCAGCTGTTCAACGACCTCACCGACTTCGTACCCGAGTTCGGCGGGGGCAGGATCCACGAGGACTACGACGGGCTCAGCAACAGGGTCTTCCTCGAACTGCTCGACCCGGACTCCTCGGTTCTTGCCGGGGAGGGGCTCAAGGCGTTCGTCCTCGGTCATCCGAAACTGGAGTCCACCCTCCTCGCGCTCGCCGCCGAAGCCGTCCGGCTGAAGCGCGAGGCCAAGGAGAGCGTGTACCGCGTGTGCCGGTCCGACCGCAGCGCCGCGTACTTCGACCTCACCATCGAACGAAAGGGCCATCTCATCGACCGTCTCCACGAGACGCTCCAGCAGCGGAGCGGCACATGACGACGGCCCCGGCCACGGTGGTTGAGCGGCTGCGTGCGAGCACCCGCGACTGGCATGACGCGCTGGAGGCCACCCCGTTCGCGAGCGCGATGATCGCCGGGACACTTCCCGTCGACCGGTACGTCGGCCAACTTGCCGCCTACCGAGTGGTGTTGGAGGCACTCGAAGGCGAGCTCACCCGCGTCACGGACTCCTCCGCCGACCCCGTGTGGTCTCCGGACCTCATCAAACTCCCCCTCGTCGAGCGCGACCTGGCCTACTTCGCGAGCCTCGGCACCGCCCCCGGCCCCTGGGCAGCCGAAGAGGCCGAAGCATTCGCCGCGGAGATACGGCAGCGGGCCGTCGACGCCGACCTCCGCGCCCTCCTCGGCTTCCTCTACGTCATGGAGGGCTCGACGCTCGGCGCCCTCTTCCTCCACCCGTACGTCACCACCGCCCACCGCCTGCCCGGCACGGACGGCGTCGCCTACTACACCAGCGGCGACCGCGACCGCTGGGCCCGCTTCACCGCCCGCATGAACCAGGCGCTCACCGACCCCGAGGCACAGGACCAGGTCGTCGAGGCGGCCCGGATCGCCTACCGGCACACCGCCGCGATCACCGGAGCCCTGTCCGTGGGCCTCAGCCCGCCATCTCCAACCCCAGCCCCAACTCCCGTGCGATAAGCATCCGCTGGACCTCGCTCGTGCCCTCCCCGATCTCCAGGATCTTCGAGTCGCGCCACATCCGGGCCACCGGGTACTCGTTCATGAAGCCGTAGCCGCCGTGGATCTGCGTCGCGTCGCGGGCGTTGTCCACGGCGATCGTGGACGAGTACAGCTTGGCCAGGGCCGCCTCCTTCTTGAAGGGCTCGCCCGACACCAGGCGGGAGGCCGCGTCCCGCCACGCCAGGCGGGACGTGTGGGCCTTCATCTCCATGTCCGCGATCTTGAACTGGATCGCCTGGTTCGCGCCGATCGGCCGCCCGAACGCCTGCCGTTCCTTCGCGTACTTCACCGACTCGTCCACGCAGCCCTGGGCAAGACCCGTCGCCAGTGCCGCGATCGCGATCCGCCCCTCGTCGAGGATGCGGAGGAACTGGGCGTAGCCGCGCCCCTCCTCGCCGACCAGGTTCGCCGCCGGGACCCGTGCGTCCGAGAAGGACAGTTCCCGGGTGTCCGACGCGTTCCAGCCGACCTTCGAGTACGGCGCCGCGACCGTGAACCCGGCCGTGCCCGACGGGACGAGGATCGCGGAGATGAGCGGCCTGCCGTCCGCCTTGCGGCCCGTCACCGCCGTCACCGTCACGAAGCCCGTGATGTCCGTACCCGAGTTGGTGATGAAGCACTTCGTGCCGTTGATCACCCATTCACCGGTGTCGGAGTCCAGACGCGCCGTCGTCCGTGTCGCGCCCGCGTCCGAGCCGCCGTCCGGTTCCGTCAGTCCGAACGCGCCCAGGATCTCGCCGGCGCACAGACGCGGAAGCCACTCCCGTTTCTGCTCCTCCGTGCCGAACAGGTGGATGGGCATCGCGCCCAGCGACACCCCCGCCTCCAGCGTGATCGCCACCGACGAGTCCACCCGCGCCAGTTCCTCCAGCGCGATGCCCAGCGCCAGATAGTCGCCGCCCATACCGCCGTACTCCTCCGGGAACGGCAGTCCGAACAGGCCCATCCTGCCCATCTCGCGGACGATCTCGTACGGGAACTCGTGCCGCTCGTAGAAGTCGCCGATCTTCGGGGCCACGACGTCGTGTGCGAACTGCTCGACCGTACGGCGGAGTTCTTCCAGTTCGGGGGAGAGCTTGTGGTCCATGGTCCTTCACTGCTCCTGGGAATCCTGTGAGGCCTGCGAATCCTTGTGGGACAGGGCTCGTACGGTGCGGGACGGGCTCGGGCGGCCCAGTTGGCCGGCCATCCACGTGCTTGTGGCGACGAGGCTGCCGAGGTCGACTCCGGTCTCGATGCCGAGGCCCTGGAGCATCCACACCAGGTCCTCGGTGGCCAGGTTGCCGGTCGCGGACTTCGCGAACGGGCAGCCGCCGAGGCCGCCCGCCGACGCGTCGACCGTCGTGACGCCGTGGTCCAGCGCCGCGTACGTGTTGGCCAGGGCCTGGCCGTAGGTGTCGTGGAAGTGCACGGCGAGGGCTGATGTCGGTACGGAGGCCTCGTTCAACTCCGTGAGCAGGCGCCGCACATGACCCGGTGTCGCGACGCCGATCGTGTCGCCCAGGCTCAGCTCGTCGCAGCCCATCTCCAGCAGCGCCCTGCACACCCGTACGACCTGCCCGAGCGGGACAGGGCCCTCCCACGGGTCGCCGAAGCACATGGAGAGATAGCCGCGGACCGAAGCGTTCTCCGCCCTGGCCCGCGCCACCACCGGCTCGAACATCGCGAGCGCCTCGTCGACCGTCCTGTTGAGGTTGGCCTTCGCGAACGACTCGGTCGCGCTGGCGAAGACGGCGACCTGCCGTGCGCCGAGCGCCAGGGCGCGGTCCAGGCCGCGTTCGTTCGGGACCAGGACCGGGAGGGCCGCCTCCAGGTCGCTGACGAGCGGGAACAGGTCCTCCGCGTCCGCCAGTTGGGGCACCCACTTCGGGTGCACGAAGCTGGTCGCCTCGATCGTCGTCAGGCCGGCGGCGGCCAGTCGGCGGACGAACTCCGCCTTGGTGGCCGTTGGTACGGTCGTCTTCTCGTTCTGGAGTCCGTCCCGCGCGCCGACCTCGTGGATCCGCACCCGCGCGGGCAGGTTCGCCGCCGGTACGGTCATCGGAAGCTCCTGGGCCGTCATTCCGCCGCCTCCGTGTCCTTCTCGTGCGGTGCGATCACGGCGAGCACCTGGTCCATGGCGACCGTCGTGCCCGGGGTGACGTCCAGCTCGGCGACCGTGCCCGCGTGCGGGGCGGCGACCACGTGCTCCATCTTCATCGCCTCGACCACCAGCAGGCTCTGACCGGCGGTTACCTCGTCGCCCACGGCCACCTTCACCACCGTCACCGTGCCGGGCATCGGGGCGGTCAGCGAGTCGGCTCCCGCGTGGGCGGCGCCGGTGAGGGAGGCGGCCACCGGGTCGTGGTCGCGTACGTGCCAGGCGTCGCCGTCGCGGCCCAGCCAGTCGCCGGCGCGGTGGAAGGTGTGGCGGATGCCGTCCAGGACCACGGACACCTGGTCGCCGGTGACCGTGTGCGTGTCAGGGGTGCCATGGGGGGCGTACTCCAGGGGGTCCTGCGCCTTCAGCCAGAAGGTCAGCGGCTTCGGCGTGCCTCCAAGCCGCCAACCGCCGGGCACCGAGAAGGGGTCCGTCCAGCCGCCCCCCGTCGCCTTCGGCCGCAGCGCCTCCAGCCGTACGGCCGCAGCCGCCTCGTACACCTCCTCCGGCACCCCGTCCGGTACGAGGGAGTCGACCTCGCGCTCCACCAGCCCGGTGTCCAACTCGCCCGCCACGACCGCCGGATGGGCCAGCAGCCGGCGCAGGAACCCCGCGTTGGTCGGCACGCCCAGGGTGACCGTCTCCGCGAGGGCGGCGCGGAGTTTCCGGAGTGCGGTCGGGCGGTCCGGGCCGTACGCGATCACCTTGGACAGCATCGGGTCGTACAGCGAACCGACCTCCGTGCCCTCGGTCAGCCCCGAGTCGGTGCGTACGCCGTCACCGGAGGGTTCGCGCAGCGCGAGCACCGTGCCGCCGGACGGCAGGAAGCCGCGCGCACCCGCCCGCACGGACACCGTCTCCGCGCAGATCCGCGCCTCGACCGCGTGCCCGGTCAGGCGTACGTCCTCCTGTCCGAAGGACAGTGGCTCGCCCGCTGCCACTCGCAGCTGCCACTCCACCAGGTCGAGGCCGGTGACGAGTTCCGTCACCGGGTGCTCCACCTGGAGGCGGGTGTTCATCTCCATGAAGTAGTACGAGGACGGGTCCCCGCCCGGGACGATGAACTCGACCGTGCCCGCGCCCTCGTACCCGCACGAGCGCGCCGCCTGGACCGCCGCCTCGCCCATCGCGGACCGGGTCCTGTCGTCGAGGAGCACGCTGGGCGCCTCCTCGACGAGCTTCTGGTGGCGCCGCTGGAGCGAACACTCCCGCTCGCCCAGGTGTACGACGTTCCCGTGGGCGTCGGCCATGACCTGGATCTCGATGTGGCGGGGACGGCCGACCCACCGTTCGACGAGGAGCGTGTCGTCCCCGAAGGAGGCGCGGGCCTCGCGCCGCGCGGCGGCGATCTCCTCCGCCAGCGCGCCGGCCTCCCGGACGAGCCGCATGCCCTTGCCGCCCCCGCCCGCGCTCGGCTTGAGCAGCACCGGCATGCCGATCTCCCGTGCCGCGTCGGCCAGTTCGGTGTCGGTGAGCCCGCTGCCGCTCGACCCGGGAACCACCGGGACCCCGGCCGCGCGGACCGTCTCCTTGGCGCGGATCTTGTCGCCCATGAGGGAGATCGCGTCCGCCGGAGGGCCGATGAACGCCGGCCCCGCTTCGACGCACGCGCGCGCGAAGGAGGCGTTCTCGGCAAGGAAGCCGTATCCCGGGTGGACGGCCTGCGCTCCGGTGCGGGCGGCGGCTTCGAGGATGCGGGGGACGGACAGATAGCTCTCCGCCGCTGCCGCCGGTCCGATCCGTACCGCCGTGTCGGCCTCGCGGACATGCCGGGCGTCCGCGTCGGCGTCCGAGTACACGGCCACCGAACGCACACCCAGGGAGCGCAGCGTACGGATGACGCGTACGGCGATCTCGCCCCGGTTGGCCACAAGGACTGTGTCGAACATCGTGGTGAAGCCCCTCATCGTCTTAGAGCCCCTCACATCCGGAAGACGCCGAACTGGGGCTGTGCCGGATCTCTTCGGCCCAGTGGCGCGTTGGCGCAGGCAGTGAGCGCGAGACCCAGTACCTGGCGGGTTTCGAGGGGGTCGATGACCCCGTCGTCCCAGAGCCGGGCGGTCGCGTAGTAGGCGTTGCCCTGGCGCTCGTACTGCGCGCGGATCGGGTCCTTGAAGGCGTCCTCGTCCGCGGCCGGCCAGGACTCCCCGCGGGCCTCCAACTGGTCCCGCTTGACGGTCGCGAGGACGGACGCGGCCTGCTCGCCGCCCATGACGGAGATCTTGGCGCCGGGCCACATCCACAGGAAGCGCGGCGAATACGCCCGGCCGCACATCGAGTAGTTCCCCGCGCCGTACGACCCGCCGACCACGACCGTCAGCTTGGGCACGCGCGTGCACGCCACGGCCGTCACCATCTTGGCGCCGTGCTTGGCGATGCCACCCGCCTCGTAGTCGCGGCCCACCATGAACCCGGAGATGTTCTGGAGGAACAGGAGCGGGATGCCGCGCTGGTCGCAGAGTTCGATGAAGTGGGCGCCCTTCTGGGCGGACTCGGAGAACAGGATGCCGTTGTTGCCGACGATGCCGACCGGGTGGCCGTGGACGCGGGCGAAGCCGGTGACGAGGGTCTGCCCGAACTCGGCCTTGAACTCCGAGAAACGGGAACCGTCGACCACGCGCGCGATGATCTCCCGTACGTCGTAGGGGGTCCGGGAGTCGATGGGCACGGCGCCGTAGAGCCCGTGGGGGTCGACCTTGGGTTCGACGGAGGGCTGGACGTCCCAGGGCAACGCCCCGCGCGCGGGGAGGGTGGCGGCGATGTTGCGGACGATGCGCAGGGCGTGCGCGTCGTCCTCGGCGAGGTGGTCGGTGACGCCCGACACGCGCGCGTGGACGTCCCCTCCGCCCAGTTCCTCGGCCGTCACGACCTCCCCGGTGGCGGCCTTCACCAGCGGGGGCCCGCCCAGGAAGATGGTCCCCTGGTTGCGGACGATGACGGCTTCGTCGCTCATGGCCGGGACGTAGGCGCCCCCCGCGGTGCACGATCCGAGGACGGCGGCGATCTGCGGAATGCCCGCGCCGGACATCCGGGCCTGGTTGAAGAAGATCCGTCCGAAGTGGTCACGGTCGGGGAAGACCTCGTCCTGCATGGGCAGGAAGGCGCCCCCGGAGTCCACGAGGTAGACGCACGGAAGCCGGTTGTCGAGGGCGACCTCCTGCGCGCGGAGATGCTTCTTGACGGTCATCGGGTAGTACGTGCCGCCCTTGACGGTGGCGTCATTGGCGACGATCACGCATTCACGCCCGCTGACGCGCCCGATCCCGGCGATCACGCCGGCGGCCGGTGCCTGCCCCTCGTACATCCCGTCGGCGGCGAGGGGGGCGAGCTCCAGGAAGGGCGACCCCGGATCGAGGAGCCGGTCGACCCGCTCCCGGGGAAGCAGCTTCCCGCGCGCGGTGTGCCGCGCCCGGGCCTTCTCGCCCCCGCCCAGCCGGGCCGCGGCCAGCTTGCCGTGCAGTTCCTCGACCAGCGCACGGTGAGCCGCCTCGTTGGCCCGCCAGGCCTCCGACGCGGGGTCAGCCGCGCTGTGGAGCTCCGGTGCCTCCTGCATCCTGCGGTCCCCTCACCCAGTGGTCACCCAGTGGTCGACTAGTTAATGAGCGTTAACGCATTTCCCTCAGGTTAACGACCGCTAACCTCCGTGTCTAGAATCATCTGCATGGCCACGAGAACCGACGCCCCGACCCGCCGCGAACAGATCCTCAAGGAGGCCGCGAGGCTCTTCGCCGAGCGCGGCTTCCATGGCGTGGGTGTGGACGAGATAGGGGCGGCGGTGGGTATCAGCGGCCCCGGCCTCTACCGCCACTTCCCGGGCAAGGACGCGATGCTCGCCGAGCTGCTGGTGGGCATCAGTGGCCAGCTCCTGACGGGCGCGAAGCGGCGCGTGGCGGAGGTCGGGGAGGGCGCGGACGGCCCTGGGGGGCTCCTCGACTCCCTCATCGAGGGCCATATCGACTTCGCCCTGGACGACCGCCCCCTGATCACCCTCCACGACCGCGAACTGGACCGCCTGCGCGACAGTGACCGCAAGCTCGTGCGCCAGCTCCAGCGCCAGTACGTCGAGCTGTGGGTGGAGGTGGTGCGGGAGGCGTACCCGGAACTGACCGAACCGACGGCCCGCTCGGCGGTGCACTCGGTCTTCGGTCTCCTGAACTCGACACCGCATCTGGGCCGCCCGGGCGCACTGCCGGGCCGGGGTGTCACGGCGGCCTTGCTGCACCGGATGGCGAGGGGCGCGTTCGCGGCGGCGGGGGAGTGACGAGCGTTACGGCGTAACTCCTCTGGACGGAGATTCGTACTCACGGGTACGGTAGAGCTGAGCAAGCGCTTAGCCTGCCGGGGTCGCAAGCATCGACTGTGGCACCCCCACGGCAAGCAACCACATACGCGAGAGCGGCGCCGGCTTAGGCGCAGAGAGGTGTCGGCGGTGCGTCGTACTGTGTTCAACGAGGACCACGAGGCGTTCCGGGAGACCCTCCGGGCCTTCATCGAGGCCGAGGTCGTTCCCGTCTACGACGAGTGGTTCGCCGCGGGCCAGGCGCCGCGCGAGTTCTACTACAAGCTCGCCGAGCTGGGCGTCTTCGGCATCCGTGTCGACGAGGAGTACGGCGGCGCCGGCATCGACTCGTACAAGTTCGAGGCCGTCCTTTACGAGGAGACCGCGCGCGCGGGTGTCTCCTTCGGTGGCTCCGGTGTGCACGTCCTGCTCGGTCTGCCGTACATCAAGATGCTCGCCGACGACGAGCAGAAGAAGCGTTTCCTGCCGAAGTTCGTCTCCGGTGAGGAGATGTGGGCGATCGCGATGACCGAGCCGGGCACCGGTTCCGACCTCGCGGGCATGAAGACCACCGCCAGGCTGAGCGAGGACGGCACGCACTACGTCCTCAACGGCTCCAAGACGTTCATCACGGGTGGCGTCCACGCCGACCGCATGATCGTCTGCGCCCGTACCGACGCGCCCAGCGCCGAGGACCGCCGCCACGGCATCTCCCTCTTCGTCGTCGACACCAAGGCCGAGGGCTACTCGGTCGGCCGCAAGCTGGACAAGCTCGGCCTGAAGACGTCCGACACCGCCGAGCTGGCGTTCGTCGACGTCAAGGTGCCCGTCGAGGACCTCCTCGGCGAGGAGAACAAGGGCTTCTACTACCTCGGCCACAACCTCGCCTCCGAGCGCTGGGGCATCGCCTACGGCGCGTACGCGCAGGCCAAGGCGGCCGTCCGGTTCGCCCAGCAGTACGTCCAGGACCGCGTCGTCTTCGGCCAGCCGGTCGCCGCCTTCCAGAACACCAAGTTCGAACTGGCCGCCTGCAAGGCCGAGGTGGACGCTGCCGAGGCCGTCGCCGACCGCGCCACGGAGGCCCTCGACGCGGGCGAGCTGACCCCGGCCGAGGCCGCCAGCGCCAAGCTGTTCTGCACCGAGGTCGCGCACCGCGTCATCGACCGCTGCCTCCAGCTGCACGGCGGCTACGGCTTCATGAACGAGTACCCGATCGCCCGCCTGTACGCGGACAACCGCGTCAACCGGATCTACGGCGGCACCAGCGAGATCATGAAGTCGATCATCGCCAAGGACATGGGCCTGTAAGGACGCAGGACATGGGCCTGTAAGGACACGGACCCGTAAGGTCCCCGCAATTACTGACCCGTAGAAATGACTGCATGAGTCAGGCACTTCAGTCTCTCCTCGATCTGCTCGACCTTGAGCAGATCGAGGAGAACATCTTTCGCGGCCGGTCCCGGCCCGCCATCGTCCCCCGCGTCTTCGGCGGTCAGGTCGCGGCCCAGGCACTCGTCGCCGCCGGGCGAACGGTCCCCCAGGACCGCCCCGCCCACTCGCTCCACTCGTACTTCCTGCGCCCCGGCGACCCCGGAGTGCCGATCGTCTACACCGTCGACCGCATTCGCGACGGCCGTTCCTTCACCACCCGCCGGGTGGTCGCGGTCCAGCACGGGCAGCCGATATTCCACCTCTCCGCGTCCTTTCAGCAGCACGAGGACGGCCTCGACCACCAGGCCCCGATGCCCGCCGCCCCCGACCCGGCGACGCTCCCCACCGCCGACGAACAGCTCCCCGGGTACGACCACCTGGACCCGGCGGTCGTCGACAAGTTCCTGGAGTCCCGGGAGGCCGTCGACATCCGTTACGTCGACGACCCGCCCTACGGCAGGTTCGGCGAGCCCCGCGAACCGCGCTCCCAGGTCTGGTTCCGTACGAACGGCAAGCTCGGCGGCGCGGTCGACGAACCGCTGCTCCACGTCTGCCTCGCCACGTACGTCTCCGACTACACGCTGCTCGACTCCGTCCTGCTCGCGCACGGACGCGGCGGCTGGGCGGTGGGCGACGTGGTCGGCGCGTCCCTGGACCACGCGATGTGGTTCCACCGCCCGTTCCGCGCCGACGAATGGCTGCTGTACGACCAGGAGTCACCGTCCGCGTCCGGCGGCCGTGGCCTCGGCCAGGGCCGTATCTACACGCAGGACGGACGGCTGGCCATCACGGTCATCCAGGAGGGCGTGATCCGGGTCCCACGCGCCTCCTGACCGGCCGGCCGGTCCTACTCGCTGTCGCCGAGCAGCCCGGCCTCGCCCAGCAGGAACGCCGTCAGCGGGTCGTAGAAGCGCGGGCTCGTCACATGGTCGTCGAGCGGAACGGCCACCTGGAGGGTGCCTTCCGCCTCGGCCAGGAACAGCGCCGGGTCGTTGCAGTCCGCGTACCCGGCGGAGTCGACGCCGTGCTGTGCGGCGTACCCCGCCCAGCCGTGGTCGGCGACGACCAGGTCGGGCAGCGGGCGGCCCTCCCGCTCAAGTCCCGTCAGGATCGCGCGCATCGGCTCGCCGGAGTGCGTGTGCCACAGCGAGGCCCCGTGCTCCAGCACCGCCACGTCCGCGAACTGGAACACGTACCCCTCGTCCGTCGTCAGACCGTCCGGAATGACGACGATCTCGCAGCCGGCGGCCCGCAACGCGTCGGCCGTGGCCCGGTGCACGTCGAGCAGGCCGCCCGGGTGGCCGGTCGCGAACAGCACCCGCTGCTGCCCGTCCGCCGCCTTGCGCAGCCGGGCCGCCAGCCGCTCCAGGGCGGCGACCGTCAGCTCGGGGTCGATGGTGTCCTGGCCGTACCGGTGTTCGGGATCGTCGTTCACACCGACCCGCTCGGCCATCACCGCGAGCACGTCCTGCTCGTCGTTCCAGCGGTCGCCCAGCTCCAGCCCGAGCCAGTAGTGTCGTTCGCCGTTCGCCAGCTTGCGGTAGTGGGAGAGGTTGTTCTCGCGGGGCGTGGCGACATCACCCGCGATGCGGGTTTTCACGAGGTGATCGACAAGCTCGGCGCGGCTGGGAATTGCGGGTATCGGCATGCCTCCCATTGTGAGGCAGGCGACACCGCGAGCACCCGGCGTCCCGACCGCTGGGACGCAGGTCACGCCACTTGAGCACTTGGGGCGGCTACCGCAGCGCGAACCACGACTCCATCCGTACGTCCGGATCGTCGAGGTCCGTGCCGAGCAGGGCCGTGCCCGGCGCCCGCGGCACCCGGTCGCGTGTCGTCGGCCCTCGGCCACCACCTACGCTGGCGCGAGCGGCTCGCCGGGCGCACCATCGAACTCGTACCCGACCCCGTATCCGCGGATCCGAATCCATATCAAAACTGGCCCCGAGGCGCAGGAAAGAAGGCAGAACGGCATGACCAGCAGTTTCGAGGCGCACGAGACGCCCCGCGGCCCCGTCGACTCGTCGCGCATTCCGAGGTTCGCCGGTCCCGCGACCTTCGCGCGGCTGCCGCGCCTCGACGAGGTCGGCGGGCGGGCCGATGTCGCGGTGGTCGGGGTGCCGTTCGACTCCGGTGTCTCGTACCGGCCGGGCGCCCGCTTCGGCGGCAACGCGATCCGCGAGGCGTCCCGGCTGCTGCGCCCGTACAACCCGGCTCAGGACACGTCGCCCTTCGCGCTGGCGCAGGTGGCGGACGGTGGGGACATCGCCGTGAACCCGTTCAACATCGCCGAGGCGGTGGAGACGGTGGAGGCGGCGGCCGACGAGCTGCTGGGGACGGGCGCGAGGTTGATGACCCTCGGCGGCGACCACACGATCGCGCTTCCCCTCCTGCGCTCGGTGGCGAAGAAGCACGGCCCGGTGGCCCTGCTCCACTTCGACGCGCACCTGGACACCTGGGACACGTACTTCGGTGCCGAGTACACGCACGGGACGCCGTTCCGGCGGGCGGTGGAGGAAGGCATCCTCGACACCTCCGCCCTCTCGCACGTCGGCACGCGCGGCCCGCTCTACGGCAAGCAGGACCTGGACGACGACGCGAAGATGGGCTTCGGCATCGTGACGTCGGCGGACGTGATGCGACGCGGTGTCGACGAGGTCGCCGGCCAGCTCCGCCAGCGCGTCGGGGACCGCCCGCTCTACATCTCCATCGACATCGACTGCCTCGACCCGGCGTTCGCACCCGGCACGGGCACGCCGGAGGCCGGCGGCATGACGTCGCGGGAGCTGCTGGAGATCCTGCGGGGTCTGGCGTCCTGCAACCTGGTCTCGGCGGACGTCGTGGAAGTGGCCCCCGCGTACGATCACGCCGAGATCACGTCGGTCGCGGCGTCGCACACGGCGTACGAACTGACGACGATCATGTCCCGCCAGATCGCCCAACAGAATGCACAGGCCCGCAGGGACAAGAGGACCAAGGGCGAGAACGAGGACGGCGAAACGAAGTGACCCACGACCACGACCTGGTACTGAGGCCGACCCCCGCCCAGACGGAGGCCGCGCTCAACCCGCCCCCCGGCCGCAACGGCGGAGACCTGGTCGTGGAGACGCTGGCCGGCCTCGGCACGACGACGGTCTTCGGCCTGCCCGGCCAGCACGCCCTGGGCATGTTCGACGCGCTGCGCCGCTCGGACCTCCGGTACATCGGCCTGCGGGTGGAGAACAACGCGGGGTTCGCGGCGGACGCGTACGGCAGGATCACGGGAGAGGCGGCGCCGCTGCTGCTGTCGACGGGCCCGGGTGCGCTGACGTCACTGGCGGCGCTCCAGGAGGCCGCGGCGGCTTCGGCCCCTGTCCTGGCGATCAGCAGTCAGATCCCGACGGCGGGGCTGGGCGGTGGCAGGCACGGCTACCTGCACGAACTCCCGGACCAGCAGGCGTCGTTCAGGGGTGTGGTGAAGTCGGTCCACACGGTGCGTACGCAGTCCCAGATCCCCTCGGCGATCGCCGACGCCTGGAAGTCGGCGCTCACGGCCCCGCACGGCCCGGTGTGGGTGGAGATTTCGCAGGACGTGCTGATCGCCGAGACGACGATCCCGGTGGTGACAGGCGGCGACGCCTTCCCCGAGGAGTTGCCCCCGCGCCCCGAACTGACGGCGCTGGCAGCCCACTTGCTGTCGAACGCCGAGCGCCCGGCCATCATCGCGGGCGGGGGCGTCGTACGGGCGGACGCGTCGGGCAAACTGCGGGCGCTCGCGGAGCGACTTCAGGCGCCGGTGGTGACGACGTACGGCGGTAAGGGCGCGTTCCCGTGGACGCACCCGCTCTCCCTCCAGTCCTGGCTGGAGGACCGGCACATGACCGACTTCCTGGAGGACGCGGACGTCCTGCTGGTCGTCGGCTCGGGACTGGGCGAACTGTCGTCGCACTACCACACGTTCAGGCCGCGCGGCCGGGTCGTCCAGGTCGAGGCGGACCTGGGCAAGCTGGAGTCCAACCACCCGGCGCTGGGCATCCACGCGGATGCGCGGTTGGCGCTGCAGGCGCTACTGGAGACGCTGCCGGCGGCGGCACGGGAGGACGAGACGGCTGGGGAGCGGGTACGGAGAGTGCTGGACCGGGTGGGTGAGCGGATCGCCGCCCAGGAACTCATTCTGGAACAGGGCCTGTTGGCGTCGATCAGGGCAGCCCTGCCGCCCCGCTCCCCGTCCTTCTGGGACATGACGATCCTGTCCTACTGGGCCTGGTCGGCCTTCGATCCGCGCGGTGCGAACACGATGCACTCGGCCCAGGGAGCGGGCGGCCTCGGGTACGCGTTCCCGGCGGCGCTGGGAGCGGCGGTGGCGGATCCGACGTATCCGGTGCTCGCGGTCTCGGGGGACGGCGGCGCGTTGTACGGGATCGCGGAGCTGGCGACGGCCCGGCAGTACGACCTGAACGTCACCTGGCTGATCGTCGACGACGGGGGCTACGGCATCCTGCGCGAGTACATGACGGACGCGTTCGGGGAGACGACGGGGACGGAGCTGGCGCGGCCGGACTACGTGGCGCTGGCGGAGTCGTTCGGGGTGCCGGGGGTGCGGACGTCGGCGGAGACACTGGAGACGGACCTCGCGAAGGCGTTGGCGTCGCCGGGGCCGTCGGTGGTGGTGCTTCCGGCGGTGCTGCGGATGTTCGCGGCGACGCATCTGGGCTGACGAACAGGCACTGTCCGGCACTGGAGGCCAGGTCGGAGGGCCCGTCGAACATTGCACGCGTCAGCGCGGCCATCGCTTCGGAGTCCTCGCCAAAGGATGAGGAGAAGGACAGTGGGACGCGGCGGGCGATGCGATCCAGCGCTACGTCCTCCGGGGTGCGCCCCTCCAGGAGGGCCAGCGTGCGCAGTG
Organism: Streptomyces sp. ADMS; assembly: GCF_033441795.1. Lineage (NCBI taxonomy): Bacteria > Bacillati > Actinomycetota > Actinomycetes > Kitasatosporales > Streptomycetaceae > Streptomyces > Streptomyces sp. ADMS. The sequence continues at coordinate 53,425 of NZ_JAVFVX010000042.1, forward strand.
CTTCTGCTTCGCTGCCCGTGTAGGTGACGGTGACAGTGACGGCGTCCTCGGGCGATGCCGCATGGTCCGGCGGCGGAATGGGGGCGTCGGCCACGGGGGATCTCCTCAGGTGCCCCGTTCGGTGTGATGTGTGGCGATTCTGACAGTACCGTCGCGTGGGCGGCGCTCATCACGGAAGCGCCAGTTCCATCAAGCCACTGCGTTGGGCGAAGATCCCGATCGGCATCAGTTCAGAACTTGACACCTAGCCGTCATTGAGCTTCAACCAACTCGAAGGTCAACACCGACGAGCAGCGCCACCAACCTCATGGCCGGCAACAGCTGTGCAGCACGACCTGAACGTCGCCCTGGCTGATCGTCGACGACGGCGCTACGGCATCCTGCGCGAGCACATGACGGACGCCTGCGGCGAGGCGACGGCGAAGGAGCTGACCCGGCCGGACTGCGTGGCGTTGGCGGAGCCCGGCCGTTCGGTGGTCGTGCCTCCGCCGACGCTGCCGATGTTCGCGCCGACGCACCTTGCTGGCTGACCGAGGTCACAGCGGGGTATATTTTGCATATGGAAGACCCCTAGGGAGGATATGCCATGTCGAATCTGTACGTGGAGGTCGACGACGACGCCCTCAGCGAGGCCGCTGAGATACTGGGCACCAAGACCAAGAAGGACACGGTCAATGCGGCGCTGCTGGAGGTCGCGAAGCGTCGGCGGAGGCTGAAGGCACTGGATGAGCTGGCGGCCAAGGGGGAGCGGGGCGACTTCGACATTCTGCTGAACAAGGAGAACTACCGTCGATGAGTTTGGTGACGTACCTCATCGACACCTCTGCCGCCGCGCGTCTTCTGACGAACAAGCGTCTGCGGGAGCAGTGGAGCGATGCCCTGGCCGAGGGTGTGGTGGGCATGTGTGAGCTCACCGAGTTGGAGATGCACTTCTCCGCCCGGTCCCTGATGGATCGACTGGAGAATGAGGCGCTCTTCGCCGAACTCTTCAACTGGGTACCGATGCCCGATGGCGTGTACCGGCGGGCCCGGGCAGTGCAGCGCAGGTTGACCGACTCCGGCGAACACCGCAGCGCAGGCGCCGTGGACCTGCTGGTGGCTGCCACGGCTGAGCTGTCCGGGCTGGCCGTCCTGCACTACGACACGGATTTCGAGACGGTGGCCAAGGTGACCGGTCAGTCGACACGATGGGTGGCACGAGGCGGCACGCTGTGACCGGAAGACCCGTACGGCGACGCACTGAACGCCCCGCGTGGATCACGGGGCGTTCAGGGTAAGGCGGAGCGTCTACCAGATCGCCTCGACCCACTCCGGGTGGTCGATGAACGGGTTGCGGTTGTTCTGGTACGTGTCGTAGATCGCCTGGTTGCGCTTCTCCTCGAAGGCGCTCGGCGGGTCCTCTTCGTTCCACGCCTTCAGGACCGAGAGACGGCCCATGTACGGGTTGCTGCCGTTGCCGACCAGGTTGTTGGGCTCCAGGTCCGCCCAGCCGTCGTCGCCCTCGTAGCGCACGGCCATGTAGAGGATCATTCGGGCCACGTCGCCCTTGTCCGCGTCGCGCGGCTCGAAGGAGTCGGAGTCCTTGAGGCTGCCGCCGCCGTTGGTGACCGTGCTGCCGCCGTTGTCGAAGTCCAGGTTGCCGCGGATGCTGTTGACCTGGACGTCCGCCGGGCGCAGGTGGTGCAGGTCCGTGCCGGGGCCGGTCGCCTCGCCGAAGTCGCCGTGGGACTTGGCCCACACGTGCTCGCGGTTCCAGTCGCCGACGTCGCCGCCGTTGAGGGACTTGCTGCGCGAGACGCCGCTGTACAGCAGGATCACGTTGCTGCTGTTGTTCGGGTCCTGGTCGGTGACCTTGAGCGCGTTCCAGACCGCGGAGTACGAGATCTTCGTCTGGCTGCTGATGATCGTGTGCAGCGAGGACTTGAGGCTCGTGCCGGTCTTGCCGATCGCGTTCTTGTAGTACGTCGAGTCGTACGCGGTCGTCGTCGCGCCGGCCGGGGCGGCGGTCATCGTGGGGATGGCGAGGGCGGCCAGGACGGTCGACGTGGCGAGCGCCACGGCCTTCCAACGGCGGCTGCGTATCTGCGTCGCGGGCATCGGGGGTGTCCGTTCTACGCGTGTCGAATGAGCGAGACATCCGGGAGCGTGACATGGACATGCGTTTCAGGCAATGAACTGCACGTGTCCGTTGGGTGACTTAAACCGGCAACTCGGTTGATTTGGGCTCGATTTGACGCGCGTAGAGCCAAGGGGAGGGCGAGAGGTGGTCTGAAACGCAGAGTGGCCCCCGACCGGTGTTCCGGTCAGGGGCCACACGGTGTCAGCCGGTGCCGGTCGGGCTCAGCTGACGTCCGACGCGTCCAGACGGTAGATCGACGACGTGGACTCCGTGCTGCCGGACTCCGTCGTCGCGCTGCCGCTGTACTCGCTCTCCTCGACCGCCGTACCGTGCTCCTGCACCCAGGCCGTGACCTCCGAGCTGAGGCTGGAGCCACCCATGCCGCCCCCGCCGCCCATGCCGCCGCCGAGCTGGATGTAGTGCAACTCGCCCTTCTTCACCAGCTCCTTGAGCTTGGCCAGCGTCATCGCCCTGTCGGTGCCGGTCCAGCCCCACATGGAGATCACCGGCTCGCCGCTGCTCACGATCAGCTGCGCCGCACCCTGCGAGTTCGACACCGCCAGCAGCCACTTGGCGCCGTCCTGGTGCTTCTTCAGGTACGTGATCAGCTCGCTGTCGGCGCCGCCACCCATGCCGCCGCCGCCCATGCCGCCGCCGCCCATGCCGCCGGGCTGCGCACCCTGCTGCTGACCGCCGGCCCCGGTGTTCGTGCCGCCGGTGCCGCTCGTGCCGCCCGGAGGCGTACCCGTTCCGCCGCCCTGCTGACCGCTGCCGCCGGGCGCCCCGCTGGGCATACCGCCACTGGGCGGCGTACCCGTCTGACCGCCCTGCTGGCCGCCTTGTTGCTGACCGCCCTCGGCCTGGCCGCCCTGCTGCTGGCCGTTCTGCTGGCCCGGCCCGCCGCTGCCGCCGGGGAAGCCTCCGCCGGTCCGGCCGCCGCCACCCCCGCCACCGGGCCCACCCATGCCACTGCCCGTCGAAGGCCCGGCCGTCGGATTCGTACCGCCCATGCCGCCCCCCGTCGCCGAGGTCTCCGCCAGGGCGTACGAGGCCGGGCCGGCCACCGCCGCGACGATCGCCGCCACCACCGAGGCGGCCAGCAGCCGCGCTCGGCGCCCGGTGCGGAAGACCAGCAGGCCCGTGATCGCCAGTGCCATGACCACGGCGATCGTCGGCCACAGCCACGCGTTCCAGTCGGCCGTGCGGCGCAGCAGCACGATCGACCAGACGCCGGTGATGCCGAAGGCCAGCGGGAGTACCCACACCCACCGCTTGTCCGTGCGGAACGCGCGCAGCAGGAGCACTCCGCCGCCACCGCACAGCGCCGCGATGCCGGGCGCGAGGGCGGTCGTGTAGTACGGGTGCATCGTGCCTTCGGCCATGGCGAAGGTGAGGTAGTGGAGCAGTGTCCAGCCGCCCCACATCAGCAGCGCGGCGCGGGTCGCGTCCGTACGCGGGGCGCGCCCGATCAGCACCAGACCGCCCACCAGCGCGATGCCCGCGAACGGCAGCAACCAGGAGATCTGGCCGCCGAGGATGTCGTTGAACATCCGGCCGATACCGGCGGTCCCGGAGAAACCGCCGCCTCCGCCTCCACCGCCCCCGCCGTTGCCCTCGCCGCCGAGGACGCGGCCGAGACCGTTGTAGCCCATGATCAGGTTCCAGGCGCTGCCGTCCGTCGAGCCGCCGATGTACGGACGTTCGTCGGCCGGTACGAGGGACACGGCCGTCGCCCACCAGAAGCTGGCGACCGCGAGCGCGACGCCCGCGAGCAGCAGGTTCACGATCCTCTTCACGAGGCCCAGGTTGGCCGCGTACAGGTACACCGCGAAGACGGCCGGCAGTGCGATGTAGCCCTGGAGCATCTTCGTGTTGAAGGCGAGGCCGAAGCAGACCGCCGAGCCGAGCAGCGGCAGCAGCCTGCCGTCACGCGTGGCGCGCAGGGCGAGGGCCGCGCCCGCCACCATCAGGCAGACCAGCAGCGTGTCGGGGTTGTTGTCCCGGTTGATGGCCACGGTGATCGGGGTGAGCGCCAGGACCAGCGCGGCCACGGTGGCCGCCGCGTGCCCGAACACCCGCTTCACGGAGGAGTGCAGGATCCAGATGGTGCCGAGCGCGGACGCGATCAGCGGCGCCATCATCTGCCAGGTGCCGTAGCCGAACACGCGGCAGGACAGGCCCATGACCATGAGGACGAAGGGTGGCTTGTCGACGGTGAGGAAGTTCCCCGCGTCGAGCGAGCCGAAGAACCACGCCTTCCAGCTCTGCGTGCCGCTCAGCACGGCCGCGCTGTAGAAGCTGTTGAGGCTGGAGGAGGAGAGGTTCCAGGAGTACAGGACCCCGGCCAGCACCATGATCGCGAGCAGCGCGGGCAGCGACCATCGCGGCGCCTTCTCAGGCGTGCCTGACACGGCGGGGGCCGGTGGAGTCTCGGGGGCCGCGGGATCGGCGGCTGCGAGGGTCTCCGGGGCGTGGGGGCGTGGGTCGGTGGCAGATGTCACCAGCGAATCGTCCGGACGCGGGGTGGGTGCGCGCTGTGGTGTGGCTGGGGGCCACCTGTGAATCAGGGCAACAGTGCGTTACGCGCGGTGCAGGCACTCCCCGAAGGGGTTCGGTCAAGAATCGGTCAGGTGTACAACCATTCGCACGTACATGTGAGTCAGATAAGTGCCGGCGTGCCAGGAGCGCGCTGACGCCTTTCACGGGGATGGGGAACCTCCATGACTCACCGCATATCCGGATCCGTCAGATCCGCGCGCGCCCGCGTACTCGGCGGCGCCGCCGTCTGCGCCGCGACCGTGCTGTCGCTCGTTGCCACTGCGACGCCCGCCACCGCGGCGACGGCGGCCGTCAGTTGTACGTCCGCCAAGCCCGCCCTCGCCACCAAGCTCAAGCGGGACATCACCACCGCCCTCTCCGGGCGCCGGGGCTCCATCGGTGTCGGCGTCTTCGACCGGGCCACCAGGACGACCTGCGTGTACCGGGCGCAGACCGCCTTCGACTCGGCCAGCGTCGTCAAGGTGACCGTCCTGGGGGCCCTGCTCTGGGACGCCCAGAAGACCAACCGCGCACTGACGGCCACCGAGAAGAGCCTCGCGAAGGCCATGATCACCAAGTCGGACAACGCCTCGACCACGAAGCTGTGGAACCAGCTGGGCCTGACGAAGATCAAGGCCTTCGTCGCGGCGGCAGGCATGACGCAGACCAAGCCCGGTGCGAACGGCTACTGGGGTCTCACCCAGATCACCGCCCGTGACGAGCAGAAGCTTCTCGCGCTCACCACCATCACCAACTCGGTCCTGACCGACAACTCCCGTGCGTACATACGGCAGTTGATGAGCCAGGTCATCGCGTCCCAGCGCTGGGGCACGCCGAAGGGCGTGCCCTCGGGTGTCTCCGTGCACGTCAAGAACGGCTGGCTGTCACGCGCCACGCACGGCTGGCGGGTGCACAGCGTCGGCACGTTCAAGGGCGGCGGCCACGATTACATGATCACGGTGCTCACGCACGGCAACAGCACCTGGAACTACGGCATCGCGACCATCGAGGGCGTTGCCAAGGTCGTCCACCGGGATCTCGCGGCGAGCTGACCGCAAGCACACCGCGAGCCGACTTCACCGCAGCGCCTCCCCGCCGTCACCGACCCGACCTACGGTGACGGCCATGCGCCTGCGAGCCGTACGACCCCTGTGAACCGTACTCACCGCCCTCACCGCCGGCCTGGCGGCGGCCACCTGCCTGACCGGCGGTTTCACCGCAGGCGTCGGTAACACCGTCCGTCTCTACCTGGCCGACCCGCGCCCTGCCACCGACACGAGCGGCGTCGAGAAGCTCACCGGCCAGGACAACGGCGTACGCCTGGTCAAGAAGACCCTCCTCGCCGACATCGTGAACTGTCCGTCACTCGGAGCGACCGCCAAGCAGCCCCAGCCCAACCCCCTTCTCGACAACATCGAGGGCATGGTCTTCACCGGCCGAGTCCGCGGTGGCCTGCGCGTCCTTCTGGTCAGCGACGACAACCAGAACGCCGCGCAGACGACTCGCTTCTGCTTCCTGCGCGTGCGGACGGCATAGCCACAGCTCACCCCCCGGAGTTGTTGCGGAGGGATGAAATCGGCTTTCGCCCGTGTTGGTGCTTACCGGCGGAGCGCGGATTGTGTGGATCTACGAAAGGCACCGGAGTGGCAGAGCGACGGGGGCGGAAGCCGGAACACGAACCGGAACCAGCACCGGAACAGGTGGCGGAGCCGGAGCCGGGATGGGCGCGGCGGCTGATCGGATACGCCTGGCGGTATCCGAAGGACGTCGTGCTCTCCCTGGGCGCGTCCCTCGGCGGTATGGCTCTGATGGCGATCGTCCCGCTGATCACCAAGGTGATCATCGACGACGTCATCGGGGACAAGACGCGTTCCATGGCTCCCTGGGCGGGCGCGCTCGTCGTCTCCGCCGTCCTCGTCTACGTCCTCACCTACATCCGCCGCTACTACGGCGGCCGGCTCGCCCTCGACGTCCAGTACGACCTGCGGACGGAGATGTACGGGACGATCACCCGGCTCGACGGGCGCCGCCAGGACGAGCTGTCGACCGGGCAGATCGTCGGGCGGGCCACCAGCGACCTCCAGCTGATCCAGAGCCTGTTCTACATGCTCCCGATGACCCTCGGGAACGTGCTGCTCTTCGTGATCTCCCTCGCGATCATGGCCTGGCTGTCGATCCCGCTGACCCTGGTCGCCCTCGCCGTCGCCCCCGCTCTCTGGATCATCGCCAAGCGCAGCCGTAGGAAGCTGCACCCGGCCACCTGGTACGCGCAGGCCCAGGCCGCCGCCGTCGCGGGTGTCGTCGACGGCGCCGTCACCGGCGTACGCGTGGTGAAGGGGTTCGGGCAGGAGGACCAGGAGACCGGGAAGCTCAGGGAGGTCGGGCGGCGGCTCTTCGCGGGGCGGCTGCGGACCATCCGGTTCAACTCCGTCTACACCCCGGCCCTGCAGGCCGTGCCGGTGCTCGGGCAGGTCGCCATGCTCGCCGTGGGCGGCTGGCTGGCCGTGGGCGGGCGCATCACGCTCGGTACGTTCGTCGCCTTCTCCACCTATCTCGCCCAGCTCGTCGGACCCGTGCGCATGCTCGCCATGGTGCTGACCGTCGGGCAGCAGGCGCGGGCCGGTACCGAACGTGTCCTTGAGCTCATCGACACCCGGCCCTCCATGTCCGACGGGCACAAGGACCTGCCCGGCGACGCCCCCGCCACCGTCGAGTTCGACGACGTCTCCTTCGGGTACGACCCCGAGCGCCCCGTCCTCGACGGGCTCAGCTTCGAGATCCGGCCCGGTGAGACCCTCGCCGTCGTCGGCTCCTCCGGCTCCGGCAAGTCGACCGTCTCCCTCCTCCTGCCGCGCTTCTACGACGTGACGCGCGGCGCGGTCCTCATCGGCGGGCACGACGTCCGCGAGCTGACCCTCGACTCGCTGCGGGCCGCGATCGGACTCGTCCCCGAAGATTCGTTCCTCTTCTCCGACACCGTCCGCAACAACATCGCGTACGGCCGCCCGGACGCGACCGAGGAACAGATCCTGGTCGCCGCGCGCGCCGCCCAGGCGGACCGATTCATCGCCGAGCTGCCCCACGGCTACGACACCAAGGTCGGCGAGCACGGCCTCACCCTCTCCGGCGGTCAGCGGCAGCGCGTCGCACTCGCCCGCGCGATTCTCACCGACCCCCGGCTCCTCGTCCTCGACGACGCGACCTCCGCCGTGGACGCGCGCGTCGAGCACGAGATCCACGAGGCGCTGAAGCACGTCATGGAGGGCCGGACCACCCTCCTCATCGCCCACCGCCGCTCCACCCTCGGCCTCGCCGACCGCATCGCCGTCCTCGACGACGGCCGCCTCGCCGACCTCGGCACCCACGAGGAACTCCAGGCCCGTTCCGCCCTGTACCGGCGGCTGCTGACCGACCCGGACGAGCTGGGCGGCGTCTCGCCCGGCCGCGCCACGCCTTCCTCCGGTCCGCCCGAGGACACCTCCGTACGGGACGAGCTGGACGCCGAGTTCGACGCCGAGCGCGGGGTCACGCCGAGGCTGTGGAACGGCGACCGGGAGCGCAGGGACACGGCGTTCGACGGGATGCCGGCCACGCCCGAACTCCTGGCCCAGGTCGAGGCGTTGCCCCCGGCCGCCGACATCCCGGACATCGACGAGGCGCGCGCGGTCACGCCCGAGGAGTCGTACGGGCTGAAGCGGCTGCTGCGTGGCTTCGGGCTGCCGTTGCTGGTGAGCCTCGGGCTCGTCGCCGTGGACGCCGGGATGGGCCTGCTCCTGCCGATCCTGATCCGGCACGGCATCGACTCGGGCGTCTCCGAACTCGCCCTCGGTGCCGTGTGGGTGGCCGCGGGGCTCGCCCTGGTGTCCGTCCTGTTCCAGTGGGCGGCGCAGATCGGCGAGATGCGGATGACCGGCCGTACCGGTGAACGCGTGCTGTACGCACTCCGGTTGAAGATCTTCGCCCAGCTGCAGCGCCTCGGACTCGACTACTACGAACGGGAGTTGACCGGGCGGATCATGACGAGGATGACCACGGACGTCGACGCGTTGTCGACGTTCCTGCAGACCGGGCTGGTCACCGCCTTCGTCTCCGTCGTCACCTTCTTCGGCATCATGGTCGCCCTGGTGGTGATCGACGCGGAGCTCGCGCTCGTCGTGTTCGTCACCATCCCGGTGCTGGTCCTCGGCACGTTCTTCTTTCGCCGGGCGAGCGTGAAGGCGTACGAACTCGCCCGTGAGCGCGTGGCCGTGGTCAACGCGGACCTCCAGGAGTCGGTGGCCGGGCTGCGGATCGTGCAGGCCTTCCGGGGCGAGCGCTCGGGCCGCAAGCGCTTCGCGGAGGGCAGCGACAGCTACCGCCAGGCGCGCGTGCGGGGCCAGTGGCTGATCTCCGTGTACTTCCCCTTCGTACAGTTGCTGGCCTCGGTCGTGGCCGCCGCGGTGCTGGTCGTGGGCGCGGGGCGGATCGAGAACGGGTCGCTGACGACTGGTGCGCTGGTCGCCTACCTGCTGTACATCGACCTGTTCTTCGCTCCCGTGCAGCAGCTCTCGCAGGTCTTCGACGGGTACCAGCAGGCGACGGTGTCGCTGGGGCGCATCCAGGAGCTGCTCCAGGAGCGGACCTCGACGGAAGCCGCCGAGGAGCCGCTGGACGTGCGGTCCCTGCGCGGTGACATCGCCTTCGAGGGCGTGGACTTCGCCTACGGGGATGACGAAGAGGCGCTCAGCGGCGTCCAGTTGACCATTCCGGCCGGGCAGACCGTCGCCTTCGTCGGGGAGACGGGCGCCGGCAAGTCGACGCTCGTGAAGCTGGTCGCCCGCTTCTACGACCCGACCGGCGGCCGGGTCACCGTCGACGGCACCGATCTGCGCGCCCTCGACATCACCTCGTACCGCCATCGCCTCGGGGTCGTGCCCCAGGAGGCGTACCTGTTCCAGGGGACCGTACGGGACGCCATCGCGTACGGGCGGCCCGACGCCACCGACGCCCAGGTGGAGGCGGCGGCCCGGGCGGTCGGGGCGCACGACATGATCGCCACGCTGGAGGGCGGCTACCTCCACGAGGTCGCCGAGCGCGGACGCAACCTCTCGGCGGGCCAACGCCAGCTGATCGCGCTGGCCCGCGCCGAGCTGGTCGACCCGGACATCCTGCTCCTCGACGAGGCGACGGCGGCACTGGACCTGGCCACCGAGGCCCAGGTCAACCAGGCCACGGACCGCCTCGCAGGCCGCCGTACGGCCCTCTCGTCGCCCGACCACCACCCCTCGACGAGCGCTTACGCGCGCACCACCTTGATCGTCGCCCACCGCCTCACCACGGCGGCCCGTGCCGACCGGGTCGTGCTCATGGACCACGGGCGGGTGGCGGAGGACGGCACCCACGAGGAGCTGCTCCAACTCGGCGGCCAGTACGCCGAGTTGTGGCGCACGTTCGTAGGAGCGCCGGAGCCGGAGGAACCGGTCGCCTCGTCCCGCTGAGCGACCCGAACCGTCGCGCAACCGTTCGGCAGGTGCCGTGCGTCCGTACATCAGTACGGAAAACGGTACGGTCGTGGCCGGCGGCGGCTGGAGGGGGAGACGGTGACTGTGGGTTCGGTACGGCGGCGGACGGCGCTCGGGCTGGCCGTCCTGACCGCGTCCGGGACGCTCGCCCTCGCGAGTCCGGGCACCGCCGACGCGGCCTCGGCGTGCTCCGGCCGCAAGACGCGGACGCTGGCCTTCTCCACCGGCGAGGTGCGCATCTACCGCCGCAGCGGCTACGTCTGCGCGGTGACCGTGCCCAAGCGGCCGGGCGCGCGCCAGTGGATGTCGGTGAGCGTACGGGCGCGGGGCGGGCGTCCGGTCGTCGACGAGGGGCTGTTCTCGAAGCGGGCCGGCCCGGTGACCGTGCACGCGGGGCGACGGCAGGTGTGGGTCAAGGGGGCGGTCGGGCGGGGTGGGGTCAGCTCCGGCTGGATTCGGTGTTGAGGCCGGTTCTGGACCTGCCCGAACCCTATTGACCGACCCCTTGCCCGAGGGTTTTCCCTATGGACCCTGGTGCGTCCGGCAGTTGCTCCGATAGCTTCCGGCGCACAGATGTTTCATAGGGGAGGGTGCATGCGCAAGGCGCTCAGATGGCTGCTCGCGCTCGCCGTGCTCATGGGCACGGTGAGTACGGCGGGGGCGGCGACCGCCGCTCAGCCGGAAGCCATATCCGGCACCAAGAGCAGTACCAGCACTGCCAGTTCGGACATCAAGGACCAACTCCTCGCGATACCGGGCATGAGCCTGATCCAGGAGAAGCCGTACACCGGCTACCGGTACTTCGTCCTTGACTACACGCAGCCGATCGACCACCGGCGACCGTCCAAGGGCTCGTTCCAGCAGCGCATCACCGTCCTGCACAAGGACGTCTCGCGCCCGACGGTCTTCTTCACCAGCGGGTACTTCGTCAACACGAACCCCAGCCGCAGTGAGCCGACGCGGATCGTCGACGGCAACCAGGTCTCCCTGGAGTACCGCTTCTTCACGCCGTCCCGTCCCGAACCGGCCGACTGGTCCAAGCTGGACATCTGGCAGGCGGCCAGCGACCAGCACCGCGTGTTCCAAGCGCTCAAGCCGATCTACGCCAAGAAGTGGCTGTCCACAGGCGGTTCGAAGGGCGGCATGACCGCCACGTACTACGAGCGCTTCTACCCCCGCGACATGGACGGCGTCGTCGCGTACGTCGCCCCCAACGACGTGGTGAACAAAGAGGACTCGGCGTACGACCGGTTCTTCGCCACCGTCGGCACCAAGGAGTGCCGCGACCGGCTGAACGGCGTACAGCGCGAGGCGCTCGTCCGCCGGGAACCGCTGGAGAAGCGGTACGCGGAGTACGCCGCCGCCGAGGGCTTCACCTTCGACACCATCGGCAGCCTCGACAAGGCGTACGAGGCCACCGTCCTCGACTACGTATGGGGCTTCTGGCAGTACAGTCTGCTCGCCGACTGCGAGTCCATCCCGGCGGACGCGAGGAACGCGACCGACGACGACATCTGGACCTCGATCGACACGATCGCCGGGTTCTCCTTCTACACCGACCAGGGCCTGGAGCCGTACACGCCGTACTTCTACCAAGCGGGCACCCAGCTCGGCGCGCCCACGATCCACTTCCCGCACATCGAGAAGCAGTACATCCGGTACGGCTACCTGCCTCCGCGGCACTTCGTCCCCCGGGACATCGGCATGAAGTTCCAGCCGCAGGCGATGCGTGACGTCGACAACTGGGTGAAGCACCGCGCGAACCAGATGCTGTTCGTGTACGGGCAGAACGACCCGTGGGGCGCCGAGCCGTTCCGCCTGGGCAAGGGCGCGAAGGACTCGTACGTCTTCACCGCCCCCGGCCTGAACCACGGCGCGAACGTCGCGGGTCTGGTCCCCGAGCAGAAGGCGCTCGCCACGGCCCGCATCCTGGAGTGGGCCGGCGTCGCCTCGACCGCCGTCCAGTCCAACCCGTCGGCGGCCAAGCCGCTGGCGACGTACGACGCCAGGCTCGACAAGCGCAACATCGAGCGGGAGCCCGCGCTGCGGCCGTAACGGCCGTGGAGAGCAAGGGCGGTTGACCGGGCAGTTGATCGCGGAGGGGTCCGGTGGCAGATGTCACCGGGCCCCTCCCTCGTCAGGTCAGCCGCCGATCGCGGCGGCCGGCCGGCCGGCCATCAGCCGGTTGACCAGGGCCAGCAGCAGGTCCCGGCTGTCCCGCCGCTGACGGAGGTCGCCCATGAGGAGCGGGACGTTCGGGTCGAGGTCGAGCGCGTCGCGCACCTCGTCCACCGTGCGGTCCCGGAGCCCGTGGAAGCAGTTGACGCCGACCACGAACGGGACGCCACGGCTCTCGAAGAAGTCGATCGACGCGAAACTGCTCTCCAGCCGCCGGGTGTCCGCGAGGACGACCGCGCCGAGCGCCCCGTGCACCAGGTCGTTCCACATGAACCAGAAGCGTTCCTGGCCGGGCGTGCCGAACAGGTAGAGGACGAGCTCGGCGCTCACCGTGATCCGGCCGAAGTCCAGCGCCACGGTCGTGGTGGTCTTCAGCTCCACCCCGTCGAGCTCGTCCACGCCGAGCCCCGCGACGGTCAGCTGCTCCTCGGTGTGCAGGGGCGGAATCTCGCTCACGGACCCGACCATGGTGGTCTTGCCGACACCGAAGCCGCCCGCGACCAGTATCTTCACCGCGGCGGGCGCGGGGGGCGTCCCGGCCACGGACGCCTGTGACCCGGCCTGTTCGTCAGAGTCTGAGTAGGGCATCCTTCACCGCCTGAAGAAGAGTCATGTCGGGTGTCTGGCCGGCCGCGACCGCCAGCGGCGGCCGGGCTGTCAGCCGGGCCAGCGTGATCAGGTCGTCGACGAGGATCTTCGTCACCGCCACGGGCAGGTTCAGCCCGGCGGCGACCTCGGCGAGGGCCACCGGAGTACGGCACTGCCGCAGGATCAGCCGGTGCTCGGGCTGCAGCCCCCGGTCGCCGGGCCGTTCGCCGGGCGCGACGGTGGCGATCACCGTGATGAGGGTGAGGTCGTCACGCACCGATGCCGTACGCCCATGGGTGATCGTGTACGGCCTGACGAGGCTCTCCTCGGCGTCATCGTCGTCCGGCGACGCGTCCGCCCAGTGACTCACTCACGCCCCCCGCCCTCCAGGTGGACCCGCACCTCGGTCCCCAGCCGCTGCCCCACCTGCTGTACGAGGGTGTCCATCGCCACGGCCATCACCTCGGCGTCGACCTCCTGGTCCGCCACGACCGCGAGGTGGGTGCCCCGCCCGGCCGAGCTGACGAACAGCCAGATGTCGTCGAGCTCGATGATGACCTGGCGGACCGCTCCGCCGCCGAAGACCTCGCCGACCCCACGGGCCAGGCTCTGCTGACCGGTGGCGATGGCTGCCAGGCGCTCCGCGTCGACCCGGGCGACACTGCTGGACTGGCTCACCACCAGCCCGTCGTCGGACAGCACGATGGCGTTCCGGGTGCCCGGAACCTGGTCGACCAGACGGTCGAGCAGCCAGTCGAGGTCGGAGTTGGTGGCAGTGGTTCGCAGAGTCATCGTCCGTCTTCCTTCCGGGCCCGGTCGGGTCCCGGTGAGGGGTGGGTGGGCTGTTGGGCGGTCTGGTGGTCGGCTTCGGGCCTGAGCCGGGAGGCCCGGGACTGGCGCTGGAAGGCGCCGACGGTGGCGCCGGATCGGGCACCCGTCCGGCGGGGCGGGGGCTGCGCGGCGGCGCTGGTGGGGCCGGTGCGCGGCGGTTCGGCGGAGGTGTACGAGGGGGGAGGCTCCCGGAGTTCGGCGGCGAGACTGGCCTGCCGGACGCGCCGGGGGAGGGGGTTCGGGCTGCTGCCGGAGGACTGGGCGGGGGGCTGCGCGGGAGTCTGCGCAGGGGCCTGCGGGCGGACCGCCGGTGCGATCCAGGGACCGATGAGCGGACGCGCGTACGCCTCCTGCTCGCCGGCGTGCACGGCGCGCGGCCGGGATGCGGGTCGGGCGGGGGTACCCGTCGGTCCCGGATGGGCGGTTGTTCCGCGGGGCGTGAGGGGGTCCGGGGTGGGGGCGGCCGGAGTGCCGGGTTGGTCGGGGGTGTCCGTCGGTCGGGTGTGGGTGGTTGCCGCGCGGAGTGTGAAGGGGTTTGGGGTGGGTGTCGCGTCTGGGGTGTCCGTCGGTCCCGGGCGGGTGGTCGCTCCGCGGCGGGTGAGGGGGTCCGGGGTGGGTGTCGACGGTGGTGTGGGGCG
>NZ_JAVFVX010000430.1:0-469 GCF_033441795.1 Streptomyces sp. ADMS
ATCGTGCTGCTCAAGTCCGTCGTCCTGGTCGTCGTCATCGCCGCCGCGCTGCTGGGCGTGCAGTACTGGTACTCCGACCGGATCGCCCTGTACGCCATGCACGGCCGCCTGGTCACCCGGGAGGAAGCGCCTCAGCTGCACGGCGTCATCGACCGGCTGTGCGCAGCCGCGGACATGCCCAAACCACGGGTGGCCATCTCCCGCATGGACCTGCCCAACGCGTTCGCCACGGGACGCAACGCCGACCACGCCGTGGTCTGCGTGACCACAGGGCTGCAGCGCCGTCTGGAACCCGCCGAGCTCGAAGGCGTCCTCGCCCACGAGCTGTCCCATGTCGCGCACCGCGACGTCGCGGTGATCACCATCGCCTCGTTCCTGGGCGTGATCGCCGGTCTCATCGTCCGTTTCGCCTTTTACTCCCAGCTGTTCGGCGGACGCAACCGTGACCAGAACACCGCGGTGGCGATCG
>NZ_JAVFVX010000431.1:0-467 GCF_033441795.1 Streptomyces sp. ADMS
GCATTCTCCGAGAGACTCGCAGCGGCGACGGTCACAACGAGGATCAGGCCGATCGTGTCAGTGAGGATGCCTCGCTTCCGGCCCACGATCTTCTTCGCGGCGTCCGTTCCCTGGCTGGTCACGGGCACGTTGGTGGAGGTCTTGACGCTCTGGGTGTCGATGACGGAGGCCGTCGGCTCGGACTTCCGGCCTTCCTTCACGCGGGCGAGGGCGGTGAGGTCGTAATTGAGCTGGGCGAAGATCCCCTCGTCGCGCCAGGCGGCGTAGTAGAAGTAGACGGTGCCGTGGCCAGGGGAGTCATGTGGGAGGTATTTCCAGGGAATTCCGGTGCGGTTGAGATAGAGGATCGCGTTGAACACGTCACGCAGATCGACTTTCGCCGGCTGACCGGTGGGGCGACGTTCGAGGCGGGCATTCCGCCAGGCCGTCAGCGTCGGTTCGATCAGGGCCCATCGGGCGTCCGACAA
>NZ_JAVFVX010000432.1:0-467 GCF_033441795.1 Streptomyces sp. ADMS
GATGCTCCGCGCCGCCCGGTACAGCGTCGACCTGGACCCCGACCTCGACACCAGCAGGTTGCCCACCCCAGCCAACCCTCTCGGGCTCTACACCGCCGGAGCCGAAGTCCTGCAGCTGACCGACCAGATCAGGGCCGCCGAGAACGGTGCTGGCCTTGCGCAGGCAGTCGGTCACCTCCTTCATCCCGAGCACGGCGTCCTGGAACGCGTCCGGGAAGCACTGGAGACTGCAGGCGAGCAGATCACCGACCTCGACGACGAGGCGTACGCGCTCGCCGACCGGTTCGGCTTCGCTGCGGAGTTCGTCAGCGCAGCGCAATCAGAACTCACCGAAGCGGGACACGAATTGCACCGTGTCGGGGACTCACAGCAGGACAACGCCGAGGCGCAGACGCAGCCCTCCGTGCTGCCTGACTCCCGAAGCGCGGCTCTCGCAACGTCGCCCGCAGCGGACAAGGCCAAGGCGT
>NZ_JAVFVX010000433.1:0-467 GCF_033441795.1 Streptomyces sp. ADMS
GATGCTCCGCGCCGCCCGGTACAGCGTCGACCTGGACCCCGACCTCGACACCAGCCGGTTGACTACCCCGGCTAACCCTCTCGGGCTCTACATCGCCGGAGCCGAAGTCCTGCGGCTGACCGACCAGATCAGGGCCGCCGAGAACGGTGCCGGCCTTGCGCAGGCGGTCGATCACCTCCTTCATCCCGAGCACGGCGTCCTGGAACGCGTCCGGGAAGCGCTGGAGACGGCAGGCGAGCAGATCACCGACCTCGACGACGAGGCGTATGGGCTCGCCGACCGGTTCGGCTTCGCTGCGGAGTTCGTCAGCGCAGCGCAATCAGAGCTCATCGGAGCGGGACACGAATTGCACCGTGTCGGCGACTCGCAGCAGGACCACGCCGAGGCGCAGACGCAGTCCCCCGCGCTGCCCGACTCCCGAAGCGCGGCTCTCGCAACGTCGCCCGCAGCGGACAAGGCCAAGGCGT
>NZ_JAVFVX010000434.1:0-460 GCF_033441795.1 Streptomyces sp. ADMS
GCAGGGCGAGGTTGCGGTCGACCTCGGCCTTCGCCGACGCCGGGATCGCGGGCAGGCGCGAGGCCACGTCCGGGCAGCTGATGGTGCCGGCGCCGTTGTTGTTGCCCGCGTTACCCGTGTTGCCCGCGTTGCCGGTGTTCCCCGTATTCCCGGTGTTCCCGCCCGCCTGCTGGGTCGGCGTCGCGGCAGGCGCCGCCGCCCCGGCCGCGTTGAGGGTGCAGGGTGCCAGCGCGTCGAGGCCGACGGGCTTGGCGGCGGTGCGGCCGATGGCGGTGGCGATGCGGTTGATGGTCGCCACGCGCTTGTCCTTGAGCGGACCGACGATCGCGTTCTGGACGAAGTTCGGACCGCCCTGGCCCACGGTGTCGACGATGCGCTTGTTGGCCTCGGCGATCTGCGTGTTCAGCAGGGCGAGGTTGCGGTCGACCTCGGCCTTCGCCGACGCCGGGATCGCGGGCAG
>NZ_JAVFVX010000435.1:0-459 GCF_033441795.1 Streptomyces sp. ADMS
GTCAGGACCCCGGAGACGCTCTGCGCGGCGTCGGTGAGCAGCCCGGCCAGTTCGGCGCGGGCCAGGGGGGCGCGGTCGGCGGTCATCGCAGGAGGGCCTTTCGGGACGCGGCGGGAGCGGAGGGGCTGGCTGCCGCCGGCGCGGTGGCCGCGAGGGACGCGGTCTGGTCGACCGCGTGGGGGGATCGGGAACGGGCTGCCTGGACTCGCGCTTCGGCCACCGGGTCCGTGTCGGTAGGCCGGTTGAGGTCCGTGCGGTTGGTGCGGAGCTGGGCCGCGCGATAGACCGCGTAGTCCTCCCGGGCACCGGCCGCGACGAGGTAGACCTCGCGCTTGTGGGTCGAGATGGGCGAGGCCGGGCGGAACTGGATGACCATCCGGTAGGACACGGCCGGATCGACGTACACCTTGTGGAAGCCCGCGAGGCGGCCGGTCAGCGGCAGGCAGTCGTCGCTGCCGT
>NZ_JAVFVX010000436.1:0-458 GCF_033441795.1 Streptomyces sp. ADMS
ATCAACCTCAACGAGTACGCCCACCGCTACCACCTGACCGACCCCGGCCAGATGGTCCAGTGGATCGCGGCGCTCGAGGACAAGAAGATCGACGGGAACCTGCCGTACTGGAACATCAACGGCAACCTCGGCGACTCCGCCGCGGCCCAGAACACCCCCAACGCCCAGTGGTGGCTGTACAACTGGTACAGCTCCATGAGCGGTGACACCGTCAAGGTCACCGGCGCCGCCAACGACGACGCCTACACCCTGCAGGGCCTGGCGAGCCTGGACACGGCCAAGAAGCAGGCCCGTGTCATCCTCGCCGGGGGCGGTACCAGCGGTGACTCCGACACGGTCATCAAGAACATCGACCCCGCGGTCTTCGGCAGCACCGTGCACGTGAGCGTGTTCCAGGACCGCTACAGCGGCTACCTCGGCGCGGCGGCCACCCCGACCCGGCTCTCCGACGCCGACGT
>NZ_JAVFVX010000437.1:0-458 GCF_033441795.1 Streptomyces sp. ADMS
CGCGTACCTCGTGGATGGTCGGGCGGACCAGGTGCGGCCAGTCGTCGGGTGCGGCAGGCCAGGAGGCGAGATGGACCTCTGTGTTGGCCAGCCCGAGGTGGGCGGTGACGTCCCAGCCTGACAGGGAGGCGGGTTCCCAGTAGAGGCGGATGCGGCCGAGAGGGAGTCTGGGGGCGTCGGCCGGGAGCCAGGAGACGTCGAGCGGTCCGGTGGGAAGAGCAGAGACGCGGTGGACGAGTGCGCCGCGCACCCCGGACGGCATGGGCCGCAGAGCGAGGCCTTGCAGCGGGCGGGCGGCGAAAGGGTGGGGTCGCGGTGAGATGGGAACCTCCTGCCAGGATCAGTGCGCCGGGGTTAGGTCCAGGCGAGGGCGTCGCGGACCGCTCGCGGGAGGTAGTCCTCCTGGCCGTCGTCGGCGATGAACGCGACGCCGTCGCGCACGACGACGTCGGTGCCGA
>NZ_JAVFVX010000438.1:0-457 GCF_033441795.1 Streptomyces sp. ADMS
CGCGTACCTCGTGGATGGTCGGGCGGACCAGGTGCGGCCAGTCGTCGGGTGCGGCGGGCCAGGAGGCGAGATGGGCCTCGGCGTTGGCCAACCCGAGGTGGGCGGTGACGTCCCAGCCCGACAAGGAGGCGGGCTCCCAGTAGAGGCGGATGCGGCCGAGGGGGAGTCTGGGGGCGTCAGCCTGGAGCCAGGAGACGTCGAGCGGTCCGTTGGGAAGGGCGGAGACGCGGTGGACGAGTGCGCCGCGCACTCCGGACGGCATGGGCCGCAGGGCGAGGCCGTGCAGCGGCCGGGCGCTGAAAGGGTGGTGTCGCGGTGAGATGGGGCCTCCTGTCGGGGTCGGTGCGCCGGGGTCAGGCCCAGGCGAGGGCGCTGCGGACTGCTGGCGGGAGGTAGTCCTCTTGGCCGTCGTCGGCGATGAACGCGACGCCGTCGCGCACGACGACGTCGGTGCCGA
>NZ_JAVFVX010000439.1:0-451 GCF_033441795.1 Streptomyces sp. ADMS
CGGAGGAGGACGCGCCGTGGCCGGATTCGGCTTATGTCGTCGCGGCGGACGGCGACCCCGGCGGGGTGCGGGTCTCCGGTGGCCGGGTGCTGGACACGGAGGCGCTGGCCGAGGTGCTGGCCGCCGACCCCGAGCTGGCGCGGCTGCCGAAGAACGTGCCTGTGCTCCTGGTCGTACCGTTCGCGCAGCGGTCCCTGGATCTGCAGGTGCTGGCGGACCGGCTGGGCCGGCGGGTGGTGGGTCCCAGCGGTGAGGGGCGGCTGGTCGGTGACGGGTCGGGGAACGCGCACCTTCCGGTGCTGGTCGACAGTGACGCGAAGAAGGCGTTCGGTCTCTGGGCACCCTACGATCCCGTGGCCACGACGCTGCCGTTCGAGGACCGGGAGTGGACGGCGCTGGACGGGACCAGGTTCCGGGACAGCGAAGTGGACATCCGGCCCCTGGTCTCCGA
>NZ_JAVFVX010000043.1:0-65299 GCF_033441795.1 Streptomyces sp. ADMS
CGGTGAGCAGGGGGCGGTGTTGTCCGTCGGCGGATCGGGTGTCCCTGGGCGCGCCCTCCGATCGCCACGGCAGCAGCCTCGTGGCGATCGGTCTTACGAGTCGTGCTGGTGAGGGGCTTCTGCCAGTGCTGGGCACCCCACCGGCTGGTTGTAGGCCGGATCGACGGCGATGACCGCGATACCCGTGTGATCCGCCATCGACGTCAGCCGGGCGCGCAACTTGCCGGTGGGCATGCCGGAGATCAGCTGCCGGAAGCGCATTTCGCGGCCGTGTTTCTCCCGGTCTTCTCCGCGGCGAAGTCCAGGTCCTCCACGGCGATCGCCTTCACACCACAGCTGCGGGCCCAGTGCAGGAGGCGGGTCAGGGCGTGGCGGACCTGGGCGTCGCGGTGCTCACGGGTGCCGGTCAGGTCGCAGGAGAAGCGGCGTGGCAGCTGGGCCGCCTCCGGGTGATGCCGGGCGCGGGTCAGCTGCTTGCCGCCCCGCACGACGTGCACAGAACGCTCTTGACCACTCCAGCGGCAACAACTCCAGACCTCCTACTTTTGTCCTAAGCCAATGGGGGCACTCGCGAAAACCCCTCCCTCAGGGAGTAATGTCCAACCTGAGAAGACGATCACGAGGAAGGAACGCTCCATGCTTTCCCGCCTGTTTGCCCCCAAGGTCAAGGTCAGCGCTCACTGCGACCTGCCCTGCGGTGTGTACGACCCGGCCCAGGCCCGCATCGAGGCGGAGTCGGTGAAGGCCGTGCAGGACAAGATGGCAGCCAACGACGACCCGCACTTCCAGGCGCGTGCCACCGTCATCAAGGAGCAGCGCGCAGAGCTCGCCAAGCACCACGTGTCGGTCCTGTGGAGCGACTACTTCAAGCCGCCGCACTTCGAGAAGTACCCGGAGCTGCACCAGCTGGTCAACGACGCCCTGAAGGCCCTCTCGGCCGCCAAGGCGTCCACGGACCCGGCGACGGGGCAGAAGGCCCTGGACTACATCGCCCAGATCGACAAGATCTTCTGGGAGACGAAGAAGGCTTGATCTATGGCTAGGCAGCCTGACCTGCGGTTTCGCGGGTCGCATCGCCTACCTGTCCGCACCCGGTCCGCAGACCGCCGAGAACGGCGTCCATGACGGAGCGGGTGCGGTCTTCTTCGCCCGGCCAGAAGCGCAAGCCCGGCGAGCGGATCACCCCGTTCCGCTCGCGGTACTCCGTGCCCGAACTCAACGCGCTGCGCGACCGGCTGACCGCCTGGCTGACTCCGCTCCGGGGCACCGCTGCCCGTCTGGTGCCGAGGATGCCGGTCGAGGACCGTGCCGCGGACACCTGGGAGCCGCTGGTCATCGTCGCCGACCTGGCCGGCGGCCACTGGCCCGCCCGGGCCCGCGTGGCCTGCCTGGCGATGACCCGGCACGAGGTCGCCCAGGACGAGCAGACGACTCTGAAGACGCGACTGCTGCGCGACATCCGCCGCGTCTTCGACCAGGAACACAACAAGGAAGCCCTGCGTACTCAGGACCTGCTGGCGGCCCTCCTCCAGGACACCGAGGCCCCGTGGGCCGAATACGGCACCAAGGGACTGAACGCCTACCACCTGGCCAACCTGCTGCGGGACTTCGACATCAGCCCCGCCAACTACCGCTTCGAAGAGGGCAGGCAGGCCAAGGCGTACATGCGTAACAGGTTCCTCGACGCCTGGGCCCGCTACTGCCCCGATCCGTCCGAGGCAGCGTCGGCACCCGCGCATCCGGGACGGGCCCTGCCGCCCGCCGCCCCGGCGGGCTCGCTGCCCGTCGGCCCGCCCGGCGGCAGCCCTGGCCCCAGGCGCGCCCGCTAACCCCACCCCGGGTTCGTAGCAGTCCGTCGCGTCCGTCCCCGCGCAGGTCAGCGCGGGGACGGATCTCCTTGCCAAGACGGATCACTCCGTACCTGCGGTCATGTCCGTACCTGTCCTGACCAGCCCTGCGACGGACGGGACGGACGTGACAGAGCCCCACCCCACACGCCACTGGAGCACCAGCATGCACGACACCAGCACCGACAACCGCCGCCGCAGGGGACTGTTCGGCCTGGCCCGCCGAACAGCAGCAAGCTGGAGCGAACGAGCCTCTAACGAGGCTTCGTCCGCGCTTGCCCCCGCCCCAGGGGTGGCGGAGGAGGAGGCCGGGCGCCAGCGGGCGCCCGAGCCGGAGGAGGAGATGGCTGAACCCAGTACCGTGCTCACCGCCAACTCCGTTGCATCGTGCGCCGAGCCGCCCGCCGACGACCGCTCACCCGTCGAGCAGCCCTCCTGGCGCGAGCCCGACGCCCCGGTGCTGCCTGCGCTCATGAACCGCAAGCGCACCACCGAGAAGCGCGACCAGGAGAAGACGATCCGCTTCACCCCGACCGCAGTCCGCGTCATCGCCGTGGAGGCCGAGCGGCGTGGCCAGAAGTTCGCCGGGTTCGTCGGCGACGCCGCGCTCGCTGTCGCCCTCGGCAAGGCCGGCCTGATCGGCAGCCCGGAGGACGATCCCACCCGTCCGCTGATCGAGGCCATCGAGGCCCACACCGTCGCGCTGAACCGCGTCGGCAACAACCTCAACCAGATCACCGGAGCCATCCACCGAGGAACTGTTCCTGACCACGCCGAGGCGGTGCTGACCCACGTCGAGCAGGCGGCCGAGGCCAGCTACCGGCTCATCGACCAGCTCCTGGCGAAGGGTGCCGGCCATGGTGCCTGACGTCTCCACCGGTTCCAGCACGCTGGGCCTGATCAACTACCTCTTCGGCAAAGGGCGGCGCGACGAACACACCGACCCGCACATCGTCGCTGCCTGGGACATGACCGGCGCCCCCGACCCCGGCCGGGATCCCGAAGCCACCTACACCCAGCTCGCCAGGCGCCTGGACCACCACGTCGACCTGCGCACCCGCGAACTGGGCGGCAAGAAGCCGCCACAACACGTGTGGCACTGCCCAGTACGCACCGCGCCCGGCGACCGCTACCTCACCGACGCCGAGTGGGCCGAGGTCGCCCGCCGCGTCGTGGCCGCAACGGGCATCGCCCCCGAGGGCGACGAACGGGCGTGCCGATGGATCGCGGTCCGGCACGCCGACGACCACATCCACATCATGGCCACCACCGTCCGCGCCGACGGCCGCCGCCCCCGTACGAACCGAGACGGCTGGCGGGCACAACGGGAATGCCGCAAGATCGAGGCCGAGTTCGGGCTGCGCCGCCTGAAATCCGGCGACCTCACCGCCCCGCGCACCCCCACCGGCGCCGAGCGGGCCAAGGCCGAGCACCAGGGACTGGAAGAGCCCCCGCGGGAGTGGCTGCGCGAGCAGGCATACGCGGTCGCCGCCGCCGTACGCAGCATCGACGAGTACTTCACCGTGCTGCAGTCCCTCGGCATCCAGGTCAGGCCACGCATCGGCCCCGAGACCGGCGTGGTGACCGGATACAGCCTGGCCGCACCCGGAGACACCACCAGCGGCAAGCCGGTCTGGTACGGCGGCTCGAAGCTCGCCCCCGACCTGTCCTACGACCGCCTGTGCGAACGCCTCCCCGCCCAGGACGTGGCCGACCGCCCCCAGCAGGTGGCGGACCCGACCGAAACGTGGCACCGCGCCGAAACCGCCATCCGCCAAGCCCACGCCTTTCTCGACTCGGACGACGACGCCGCGGCTCAGGGACACCTGGATGCCTTCGGCGACACCCTCCACAACCTGGCCCTCGCCACCCATGGCGCGCACCGGGCCGAACTGCACGCAGCGGCAAGGGCGTTCAACCGAGCCCGCCGCTCGGCGATCCGAGCCGACCATCGGGCCGCCACCTACCTCCGGGAAGCCGCCAAGGAACTCGCCTACGCCACACACGATCCGGGTGGACTCGCCATCGCCCTGATCTTCGCCGCCCTCCACCTGGCGCGCGCAGCCGCCAAGTGGCACGAGCAACGCGGCCACGAGCAGCAGGCCGTAGCAGCCGAAGAAGCCTTCCGCCACCTACAGGCCGGTTACCAGCAGGCCGCCCAGCCAGTCCTGGCGGATCTCACCCGACGCGCCCCACGCGCCACCACCATCAACCGCTTCGAGCAAGACCTACGCGCAGCCCTCCCCGACCACGCCGCCCGCGTCCTCGCCGATCCCACCTGGCCGGCCCTCACCACGACCCTCGCTCGCGCCGAGACCGCCGGCCACAACCCCCGACGCCTCTTGACCGAAGTCGCCGCCCAGCGAGAACTCGACACTGCCGAGAACCCCGCCGAGGTCCTCAACTGGCGCATCACCGCCCAACCGAACAGGCGAACACAGGCGGCCCGCAGGCATAGCACCCGCACGGGCACGCCCGTTACGCCCGCACTACAACCCACGCCCACGACGGTGAGCGATCGACCTTCGGAGCGCAGCCGTCACCGATAGCGGAATCGGCTCTCAGCGGTGGCAGACAAGGATGCCGCCCAGGCACGTGACCTCGAAGGTCCCGTGCTGGGCGATGTGATCGACAAGGATCACGCGGGCCCGCTCGACCGTGGCCTCGAACGGCACGTCGTGCTGGTCCGCCCACGCCCGGTAGGAAGCCATGTGCGCGATGACCGGCTCGGGATCGTGGACCGCGATGATGCCGGGCAGTTCGACCGTCTCCACCCGGCCGAACTCCTCCCTCAGGAAGGCCGGGGCCTTCTCCAGGGAGAAGCGGGCGCTGAGCGAAATGCGCGCCGGGCCGCGTGCGGTGCCGAGAACGTCGCCCGCAGCGCGCTGCCACAGGTCGTCGAGTTCGGCCTTGTCTCGGTCACTATTGGTGGAGACGATCACCATCCCGTCACGGGCAACGACCCGGGACAGTTCCCGGACCGCCTGGGCGATGTCGGGCACGTGGTAAAGCATGTGCAGCGCCAAGGCGGCGTCGACGCTCTGCGCGGCCAGCGGCAGGCGAGGGGCGTCAGCCACGGCGACCGGGCCGGGGACACCGGCGAGGATGCCAGGGGCGATGTCCAGGCCCAGCAGAGTCAGATCGGGCCGGTCCTCGCGGAGCCGCTGGATGAACTTGCCATTGCCGCAGCCGATATCGACCACGCGCCCGCGCATGCGTACGCCGCTCAGCTGCTCGGCGACGATACCGGGCAGGTCGTAACGGGGCGTCTGCCACCGGTAGAGAGACTGCCGGGCGGCCAGATCCCGGTCACTGTTGTAAGCGCTTCCAGCAAGGCGGCCTCGGTCGGTGACAGCGGCGTCGTGTGCGGCGGACTGTTCGGTCACGTCGGCAGCTCCCGAGGATGGGCAGCGGGTGAGGCTGCGCGGACGGCCGTGTGCTGAAGTCGGGCGCGCAGGTGTGCGGCTTGAGCGGCTCCACCGTACTGCGGCCCGTTCAGCTCCTGGCCGAGAGCGGTGAGCCGGCGCACGATGCTGGCCGACATGCGCTCCGGTGGGGAGTCGAGGACGAAAGCGAGCATCGCCTCGGTGCCGTCCAGGTCGCCCAGGAGTAGGTGGCCGCGGGCGAGGTCGACATGGGCGGCGAACAGGTCGCCGACCGACTGGTCGTCGTCCTCGGCGCTGCGGTAGAGCCGGATCGCGGTGTTCGCGCTGACGATGGCCTGCTGGACGTGCTCTCGCCCGCCTACGGCCAGTCGGGTCGTCCCGGCGTACGCGAACTGCTTGGCTGCCGGGAAGGCGAACATGCCCGGCACCTCGTCGTGGCCGGGCATCGCCTCGCGGGTGCGCTCGGCATCCGCCAAGGCTGCCACTGCGCCCACCCGGTCTCCGGCTATGGCCAGGGCCCGCGCCTCCAGGCTCGCCAGCCGTGCTCCGATGCTGCCGCGAGCCCGGTGGTGGCGGCCGGCCTGCGCCAGCCGCGCCGCCTGCTCGTACCGCCCGGTCCAGTAGGCGATCAGGGACTCCACAGCCCGTACCCAGGCCAGCATCCCTTCGTGCCCGGCCGCCTCGGCGCATGCCCGGGCGGTACGGGCGTGGGTGGCAGCGGAGTCGTAGTCACCGAGGTCCAGGCAGACGTGCGCGGACAGCCCGCACAACCGTGACGCCTCGACATACAGATCGGTGGTCTGCCGGGGATGCTGACGCCCACGCAGCAGCTCGAACACCCCGTCCCGCAGCCGCTTGATCTCGATATACAGCTCCAGCAGCGGATGGCTGACATACACGCGGGCGAGCCGGGCGACATCAGCCTCCAACTGCTCGACGACGAACTCGTCCGCATTGCGCTGCGCGAGGAACCGGGCGAAGTCGGCCGACGCCACCGCGTCCGCCGACACGGCAACCGCCGCAGAGTTCGGACGCGCCGAAGGGCGCGCTGACAGCTCCAGCGCGTCCTCTGTCGTGCCGCCATCACCCCGTCGGCTCCTGCTGAATGCGACGGCCTGGTCGAGCACCGCAGCGTCGACGCCGAACACCTGCGCCAGGTACTTCCGGGTGTACGGGACCGGTACACGCGCCTCGCGCTCGTAACGCCCGATCTCCTTGCCGGTCTTGGCAGCGCGCCCTTCCAGGGAGTTGTACTCGTCGGCGACCCGCTGCTGAGTCCAGCCACGTGCAGTGCGCAGCCGGACGAGCAGCGCGCCGATCCCCGTGTCGCCCATCGTCTCTCCCCGGAGCACACCAATTCTGGCCCCCATAGTGGCCCCCGGGTTGGCCCCGACGCTGGCTCCCGACCCAAACGAGCGACAGAGGTTGGCTGTTGACCATGCCCAGCAACCTGCCCGCCGAGCCGGACACGCTCACGCCGGATCAAACCCTCGACAGCGCCGTCGAGCACAAATTGAGGCTCTTCGACCGACGGCGGACCACCCCAAGCGCCGTCCGCACCTTCGTCACCGAGGCCCTTACCCAGTGGGGACAGACCGAACGCCTCGACGACATCCGGCTGTGCGCCTCCGAACTGGCCACCAACGCCCTCCTGCACGGTGCTCCTGCGGACGGACAGGTCCTCGTACGCGTCGAACTGCACGCCGCCCTGCTGCGCATCGAGGTACACGACAGCGACAACGGCACACCCACCAAGCGGGAGCAACCGACCACCGCCGACGATGGCCGTGGCCTTCTGCTCGTATCCGCTGTCGCCGACCACTGGGGCGTGTCGGAACGCCAGGGCCCTGGCAAGTGCGTCTGGGCCGCCTTCCACCACAGCGTGGTGCCCACATGCTGACGCGTGCCAACACCGATTCCTTCACACCGTCCGCTGGACTGATCGCCTCCATGGCCACCACCACCTGGCTGGACACCATCCCAACCGGCGCCGCTCTGTGCTGCCTCCTACTGGTGCCCCAACCGCCCCGCAGCCTCTACGAGACGTGGGCCGTCATCGAGCAACGCATGCGTGCAGTCGCCGAAGCTCTGCACCTCGGTCCCGCCACCGCTCCCCCGCCGGACATCGGGCCGCGCCTGCGTCTGGTCACTCCGGCAGAGGTGGCCCTGCGCTTCGACGGGACCCCCTATCGCAAACGCATCCCCGCAGGCCGCCCATGGACTCTGCTGCTCGGCCGGCGGACTCCGGTGGCTCTCGTCCTGGGCCTCGACCCGATCTCCTGCAGTGCCACCCCAGCCGAGATCGACAGCTACCTGGACCGCGCCACGCTCCACCAGCGCCTCCTCTTCGGCCACACCCGAGCCGAATGAGCCCGAGCCCAAACCAGGGGGACCCCCCGTGACGACCCACCCCGTCTCACCGAACACCGTCCTGGCCAACGCTCTTCTCCACGCCGAGGACGTCCTGACCCCACGCATCCTGGCAACCCCACCCGAGCGGATCATGCTGGTCGTCGGCACCCAGATCAACGGCGCCCCACACATCGGCACCTCGCTCGTGCAGTCCCTGGCCTTTGCCATGGCCGCCCGCCTGCGCGACCGCTTCAGCATCCCCACCGAGGTTCTCTTCAGCGCCCTCGACAACGCCCCGTACGAGCTGGCCACCGACCCCGCGACCGGTCACCGCTACCAGCGCGCATACGCCCAGGCTCTCGGCGACCAGTCCCTGACTGACCTCGTCGCCGTCCTGTACCAGCCCCTGTTCACGGTGCTATCCCGGCGCCTGGGCATCCCGCACCGGGTCGAGACCTACAGCCAGCAACAGGCCAGCGCCCACTTCCGCCGCACCTGGCTCCGGCTCCTGCCCCGCCTCGACGCCGCCCGCTGGTGGCTCGCTCCCTCCACCGGCACACCGCACCTGCGTATCCCGTGCCCGCAGCCCGGCTGCGGCTGGGCCGAGAAACACGCCGAACGCACCCGCGTCCAACTCATCGACCGCGAAGCCGCGCACGTAGAGGCCCTCTGCCTGCACCACGGCCCCTATCGGGCCGCTGTCACCCCAGCCGGAGGCGCCTACCTCGACCTGGCCACCCTGTACCGGAACATGGTCAAGGAACTCGCTCTGTCCAACCCCCACGGCACCCTGCACGTCATGGTCAAGGGCGGCGACTGGGTCTTCGGCTCCCACCTGGTCGACGAGGCCCTCCAGGCCGTCGGCCTCACCCGCGCCCAGCTCCCGGCTCGCCTGTTCTGCCCCCAGGTCGTCACCGACACCGGCGCCAAGCTGTCCAAGTCGCTGATCCGCGAAGGCCGCGTTCCCTTGCCCGCCGGCGCCACCGACTGGATGCTCGACACCCGAAGGTGGCCCGGCACCGTCGCGGAGTACGCCGAGCAACTGCTGTGCATGACCGATACGTTGCTGTCCGACCCCCGCCACTTCTTCCGCTCGTACTCGGCAGCCGAGGTCGGCCGCATGATGACCGCACCAGCCTTCAGGAGCGTTCCCGCCCCATGACCGACACCACCGCCCGCGTCCACGAACTCAACCTCTACCGCCAGTACTTCGACCTCGTCGCCGCGGGCACCAAGACCATCGAGGTGCGGGTGAAATACCCGCACCTCGCCGACCTCGCCGCAGACGACGTGATCCGCTTCCAGATCAAGGGCACCGACGAGACGTGCGAGGTGCAGGTGAAGCGAGTCAGTGAGTACCTCGACTTTGAGGCCCTGCTCGATGGCGAAGGACCGGCCAACGTCAACCCGACCGCAACCCGCGAACAGCAGCTCACTAATATCCGCGCCATCTACCCGCCCGAGAAGGAAGCTCTCGGCGCCCTCGCCATCGAGATTGAGCGAAGGCAGTGAGCCCGTTGGGCCGGAAGCCAATCTGACGCCTTCCGACGGTCGACCCGGTTGGCCACCTCAGGCGATCGCGCAGCCAACTGACTACCGGCGGGTCGCATTTCCTTTATATACCAGCCAAACTGCCACGAGTGACCCTAGGGCCGGAATTAGTAAATTAAGAAAGAAAGTGACACCCCAAATTAGCCCCCCTATCGAGGCCATCACATTAACAGCTCCCGCCAAGATGCAAATGAAAATTAGTTGCCCCTTGGGGGACACGGGAATTCACCTCTCGATTTTTCGCGTATTCGCATGACTCGCAGCGCCACCCGTCTCCCCCTTCCGGGAATTTCGCTACGGGGTATCCCAGATCTGAGGTCGGCAATTAACTCATGAGGGGGCGCCATCGATCGACGCACCACAGGGCCTCCACGGGAGCCATAAGAGCTGTTGAGATTCCCCGCTACAGCGGCACCCACCATTGCGCCTCCACGCGCCTTGGGGTCATCCGCCTCGCACTCCACCTCCACCTGTCGCCCGCAAAGATTTGGTGATTATTTTGCAAAGTAACCCGAACCGCAACGGAATAAAGGGTACTTGACAGGCATTTCGGGGTAATTTTCTTGCCATATCGTCGGTGATCTTCATCATTCTTGCCATATCGTCGGTGATCTTCATCACTTCACGTGTCGCAATGAATGCGTTAAGCGCAGCATGCGTCGAACGGAGGAGACTTCTCCGCATTCATCACGCTACGTTATGTGATCAAGATCATTCCCGGCGTGACGCTCAGCCTGCCCCACAGTGACCGTTAAGTATCTTTCGCGGTCTTGTGTCCCGGGCTACTTTGCGAATCGATCACTGTTTCTTTACTGACAGCAGACAGGGGTAGATTCGTGAGACCTAAGGAAAAACTGCCTCCTCTAGAGAAGAGAGGACGGCTGCGGCATGAGCAGATCC
The DNA here is from genome assembly GCF_033441795.1 of Streptomyces sp. ADMS. NCBI lineage: Bacteria > Bacillati > Actinomycetota > Actinomycetes > Kitasatosporales > Streptomycetaceae > Streptomyces > Streptomyces sp. ADMS. The sequence continues at coordinate 10,037 of NZ_JAVFVX010000043.1, forward strand.
GGAGTCTGCGCTGGATATCGGGCGGGCTTGCGGTTCTCATGTCCGCGACGCTGTTGGAGGGGGTGGCTGCGGCTGCTCCGCCTGCCGGGCCAGCGGGGACCGTGAAGCCGAAAGCGGTGACTGCTGCTGCGGACATCGCCTCGGCGAAGGTCGCGGCCCGGTTGTCCGGCGGGCGGGTGGAGGCGCTGTCGGAGCGCAGCGAGACATCGACGACGTGGGTGAACAAGGACGGCAGTCTGACGACGGAGCTGTCCGCAGGGCCGGTGCGGTTCGAGCGGGACGGCCAGTGGGTCGATGTGGATGTGGACCTGGTCGAGTCAGGTGACGGGGTGGCGCCGGTCGCGCATCCCAACGGGCTGCGGCTGGCGGGCAAGAGCGGTACGCCGGCGAAGTCACTGAAGGCAGCACAGCAGGCTGCGGCCGTTGACCTGGTGACGCTGGGCGAAGATGGTGAGCAGATCACCTTGCAGTGGAAGGGCGGTCTGCCGCAGCCAAAGCTGGATGGCACTCGCGCCGAGTATGTCAATGCAGTCCCCGGCGCCGATGTGGTCGTCGAGGCGACCCGTACCGGTTTCGAGCAGTACGTGGAGATCAAGCAGAGGCCGGCCGTCGGGGGCTACTCGTACACGCTGCCGCTGAAGGCCGAGGGGTTGAAGGCCAAGCAACTGGCGGACGGCAGTGTGCTGTTCACCGACCGCAAGAACAAGAAACGGGCTACCATGCCCGCGCCAATCATGTGGGATTCCACGGTCGACAAGGTCTCCGGTGAGCACACCCGCCGTGTGCCGGTGGAGATGAAGGTCGTCAAGTCAAAGGGCGGCGTCGACCTGGTTGTCACCCCGGACCCGGAGTTCCTCGCGGACCCGGACACGCAGTATCCGGTGACAGTGGACCCGTCGACGTCGTCGCTGTCGAACGTGTTCGACACGTATGTGCAGCAGGGCGAGACGGTCGACTGGTCGTCCGACACCGAGCTGGACTTCGGCAATCCGGGGACCACGAACTCCGACGGGACACCGCGCACGGCACAGTCGTTCGTCACGTGGAACAGCTCACCCATCGCGGATTCTCTGGTGTCCAGCGCGAAGCTGAGCCTGTGGAACTTTCACTCGGCCAACACCGACTGCACGGCCCAGTCGTGGGAGGTGTGGTCCTCGGGAGCGGCCTCCACGTCGAGCCGGTGGACGAACCGTCCCAGCATGACGGCGAAGAAAGCGACGTCGACCGAGACGCGGGGCAATTCCGCGTGTACCTCGGCTCCGGACGGCTGGATCAACGCCGACGTGACATCGTTGGCGCAGGAGTGGGCGTCGGCGAAGGCGACCCGCGGGCATCTTGGGCTGCGGGCGACGAGTGAGTCGGTGGTGGCGCAGTGGAAGCGGGTCAACTCCGCGAACGCGGCGTCGAATCCGCCGAAGCTCAGCGTCACGTACAACTTCCGGCCGAAGACGGGCACCAACCGGGAAGCCGGTCCGCCGTTCTTCTCCTACGGCGGCGACTACACGGTTAACACCACGACGCCGACGCTGCGGGACAGCTTCGTCGACGTCAACGGTGACAGGGTCATCGGCACCTTCCAGATCGCCGACTCCGAGACCACCGCGCAGGTCGGTGACATCCTCACCTCCGAGTTCACGGCCTCCGGTTCACCGGCGTCGGTACAGGTGCCGTCGGGTCTGTTGACCAACGGCACGACGTACAAGTTCCGCACCTCGCCCTACGACGGGACGCACTACAACCTCGCATGGTCGGCGTGGAAGACGTTCACCATCGACACCAGCGCTCCCTCGGCCCCGGCGTCCATCACCTCGACGGACTACCCGAGCGGGCAGTGGGTCAAGGGTGAGGGCCAGGCCGGCACGTTCACGGTCACACCGCCCTCCGGCTCGGACCATCAGTGGCTGGAGTGGTCGCTGGACGACGGGGCCACCTGGAACAAGGTCACCACCGACGGCGCCGCAGCGGCCAAGGACATCAGCGTGACCCCGCCGAAGAACGGCACCCTCACCCTCCAGGTGCGGTCCGTGGACAAAGCGGACAACAAGTCCGAGCCTCTTGAGTACACCTTCCACGCCGGTTCCGGCGGGTTCCTCACCCCTGCCGAGGGCGAGTACACCGCGCGCCGGCTGGGGCTGTCCGTCGAGACCGATGGCCAGAAGTACGACAGCGTTTCCTTCTCCTGGCGCCGCTCCGCAGCCGACGACTGGACGGCGATCCCCGCAGGTTCCGTCACCTCCGGCGGCGCCCCGCTCACCGCGTGGCCGGTGCCGCTGACCAACGGCAAGAACTCCGCGTTGGTGTGGAACGCCACCGACACCGTGGACCCCGACGGCACGGTCCAGATCAAGGCCGACTACACCGGCCCGAGCTCCGCCACCGGCAGCACCGAGCCGCTGACCGTCGTCGTCGACCGGAACGCGGAGGGAGCCTCCACCGAGCAGGTCGGCCCTGGTGAACTCAACCTGCTGACCGGCGACTACACGCTCTCCGCCACCGACGCCTCGGCCTTCGGCCTCTCGGTCACACGCAGTGCCTCGTCACGGGTTCCCGACCAGGCCGCCCAGCAGGAGGGCCAGGCGCCCATTTTCGGCAAGGAGTGGGCCTCCGGCACCGTCGCCGAAGCGACCGCCACCGGCTACAACCACATCCGCGCGGTCACCGACACAGCCGTCGACGTGGTGACGGTTCAGGGCGACGCAATCCACTTCACCGCCAACGCGGACAGCACCGGCTGGCTTCCCGAGCCCGGCTCGGAGAGCCTGACCCTGACCGGCACCACCAGCGGCACCTTCACCCTGACGGACACCGAGGGCACCAGCACGAAGTTCGTCAAGGCCGACGCCCAGGCCACCACCTGGCAGGTCTCCACGACCAAGCTGGACGGCGTCTCGGAGTCCACGAACACGGTCGTCTCCGAGACCGTCACCGTGGACGGCAAGCAGCTCGCCCGTCCGAGCCTGGTCATCGCCCCCACGTCGGCGGCGTCCGCGTCCACCTGCGGCGCCACCCCGGCCACCAAGGGCTGCCGTGTGCTGCAGTACGTCTACGCCACGGCCACCACGGCCACCGGCACCGCGTCCGACAGCGACTTCGGCGACTTCACCCGCCAGGTGAAGGAGATCCGGGTATGGGCCACCGAACCCGGCGCGTCCGTCGCGACCCCGACCACCGTCGCCACCTACCGCTACGACTCCGAGGGACGGCTGCGCCAGACCTGGGACCCGCGGATCGGCCAGCAGGCGGAGATCCAGTACGCCTACTACGAGGGCCGCGTCACCTGGCTGCAGCCGTCGGGCCAGCTCCCGTACACCCTCACCTACGGTTCGGCCGGCGACTCGGCCGCAGCAGGCGAGGGCATGCTGCTGACGATGGCCCGCAGCGGCCTGGCACAGGGCACCGCGGCCATCGAGCAGGGCACCGCGACCACGTCCGTGGTCTACGACGTGCCCCTGACCGGTGACCGGGCCCCTTACCCCATGGGTAACAGCGCTGTCGCTGTCTGGGGCCAGACGGACGCGCCCACAGACGCGACCGCCCTCTTCCCGACCGACAGCGCCCCGTCGTCGCACTCCGGGAACAGCCTCGCCGCCACCGACTACCGTCGGGCCGGCGTGCACTACCTCGGTGTGTCGGGGGAACGGACCAACTCCGCCGCCCCGGGCGGGCACATCACCGCCACGGAGAGCGACCGGTTCGGCAACACCGTACGGGAGCTGACCGCGGCGAACCGTGTCCTCGCCCTCGGCCTCACAGCCGAGGACAGGAGCGAGCTGGCAGAGCTGGGCATCTCCCACCTCGACAGCGCCGAGCGCGCCGAACTGCTCTCCACCCGCTGGCTGTTCGACGCATCGGGCACCCGCGAACTGGAGGAGTTCGGCCCCACCCACCGGGCAACCCTCACCAAGGACCTCAAGGACGGCGACACGGTCCTGGTCGAGTCCGGTACCTCGGTTCCGGCCCGGTCGTGGATCGTCAAGGAGTACGACGAAGGGCGGCCCACCGACGGCAGCGCGAGCGTCAAGGACCAGGTGACCCTGGAGGTCACCGGCGCTCGGGTCCGCGACTACTACTCGATCATGACGGAGAAGCGCGTCAACGAGACCCAGTACGACTGGGCCAAGGGCCTGCCGACCCTCAGCATCCAGGACGCCGGCGGCCTGGACCTGATCACCTCCACCGACTACGACGCCCAGGGCCGAGTGGTCTCCCAGTCGCTGCCCGGCGGCACCGGAGACGACGCCGCCACCCGGATCACCGAGTACTGGAAGGCCGACGGAACCGGCTGGTGCGAGGGCAGGCCCGAGTGGGCCGGGATGGCATGTTGGACCGGGCCAGCCGGCGCCATCACCGGAGGCGGCTCCAACCCGTCCGAACTGCGGGACACCACCACCGAGTACGGCTACTACGGCCAGGTCACAAAGACCACCGATACCGCCAACGGCGCGTCCCGCACCACCACCTCGTCGTACGACGAGGCCGGGCGGCCCCAGACCGTCACGACGACGGGTGGCATCGGCGAGGCGGTCCCCGCGACCACCACCGAGTACGACCCGGCGACCGGACAGGTCACGAGGACCAACTCCACCTCGGGTGAGATCACCAAGGCGTACGACAAGCTCGGCCGCCTGACCTCCTACACCGACGCCGAAGGCGGCACCACCACCTACGAGTACGACCTGCTCGACCGGCCCGCGAAGGTCGTCGACAACGTGCCCTCCACCACCACCTACACCTACAACCACTCCGCCGAGCCCCGTGGCCTGGCGGTAGCGGTCACCGACTCGGTGGCAGGCACCCTCTCCGCCACCTATGACGCCAACGGCTCGCTGAGCACCCAGAAACTGCCCGGCGGCTACACCCTCACCCAGTCCGAGAACCCGGACGGTGCCGTCACCAACCGCACGTACACCCGCGACAGCGACGGCACGCTCGTCTACAGCGACACCGCGAGCGAGTCCGTGCACGGCCAAGTCGTCGCCCACGCGGGCTGGTCCGAGCAGAGCTACACCTACGACAACGCCGGCCGGCTGACCAGCGTCGCGGACACCGTCGGCACGGTCTGCACCCGTCGCGACTACTCCTTCGACCAGCGCAGCAACCGCACCTCCCTCAGCACGGCCATCGGCACGCCCGGCGCCGCCTGCTCCACCTCGGGAGCCACCACCGCCAACCACTCCTACGACAGCGCCGACCGCCTCGTCGACTCCGGGTACGCCTACGACGAGTTCGGCCGCACCACCACCGAGCCGGGCAGCACGATCGGCTACTACACCAACGATCTCGTCCACCGTCAGACCACCGCGAGCACACGCCAGACCTGGCTGACCGACCCCGCCCAGCGGTTCAGCTCCTGGACGGTCGAGACCGGCGGCGGCAGCACCTGGACACAGACCGCGTCCAAGGTCAACCACTACGGCGGGGACGGGGACAACCCCCGCTGGATCGTCGAGGACACCACCACCGGGGCGCTGTCCCGCAACGTCTCCTCGCTCACGGGCGACCTCGCGGCCACCACCAGCGCGACCGGCAACGTGACGCTCCAGTTCACCACCATCCATGGTGACGTGGCGCTGCTGCTGCCGCTGGACACCTCGGTGGCACCGACCGCCCTGGACACCGATGAGTACGGCAACCCCCGCACCGGCCAGCAGGCCGAGCGCTACGGGTGGCTCGGCGCCAAACAGCGCTCCGCCGAGACCGCGGCCGGAGACGCCGTCCTCATGGGCGTGCGGATGTACACCCCGTCAACCGGCCGGTTCCTCCAGACGGACCCGGTGTACGGAGGCTCGGCCACCGCGTACGACTACGCCAACCAGGACCCGGCGAACCAGTTCGACCTGTCCGGTCAGGCATCGTGGGTCCGCAAGTGCAGCACCAACTGGGGCTGGACCGGCTACACCTTCAAGTGCAAGTTCTACTTCACGCGACAGAAAACGAAGATCATCCAGCAGGACATCAGCGTCATGGGCGGCGCGGGCGTCGCGATCGCCGAAGCGTACGCGTGCTCGAAGATCCCGTATCCTGTCGCGATCCCCGTTTGCACCGCCCTCGCCTGGGCCTACACATGGTGGTCCGTCCACCACGTCAACAGCGCAGTGGAACGCGGCGGTTGCTTCACCTTCACCATCGGAGCCACCGTCAACATCGGCGTCTGGGGATGGGCCGCACCAGGCAACGTGAAAAAGTCGAACAAGCACTGCAAGGCGAAGTAACCGGTCACAACCGTAGCCGGTGAGTGCGTGGGCCGTGCTGGTCGAGCCTCCTATTTCGGGCACGACCAGCACGGCCCGTCCACACGGCTGTAGGTTTCGCCTTCGGCGTGCTTCCATCGCACCGAACCACATTGAGATGGGTGATCCAGATGAACGGCCCCGCCAGCTCCATCCCCCCGGGCAGCCCCGGCGGACCGGCACCGACCTTCCGACTGGGGAAGCTGCAAGCAGCAGCCCCGATTCTGTGCGGCCTCCTCGTCGGCACCGCGCTGGTGTACGTCGTCCTGGAGGCCACTGGTGAACGCATGACGGCGGGTGAGCTGTGGTCGTGCCTTTCGGCGGCCGTGATCGCAAGCGTGGTCGTTCCGGCCTTGCCCCCCAACTACGGCATCGAGCTCACCCACAACCGGCTCGTCCTCCTCGGGAACAGACGCCGCGAGATCGAGTGGCGGGAAATCACCGGCCTGGAGATTCGGAAGACCGCTGGCATCCGAACGATCGTCGCGTCGGTGACCGACGGACGCCGGATACCGTTGCGTGCGCCGATGTCTCTCCTGGACCGGAACTTCGACCACAAGGCCCAAACCCTCACGAACTGGTGGGCCGCGCGCCGGGGTGGCCCCGACGGCGTGTAGCCGCCGTTCCCTTGCGTGGACAAAACACAGGCAATACTCCAGTGCGGTTTCGAGATCTACCCAGTTGGTCCGTCGGGAGATTGTCGTCGGTAGTGGCTGCGACGGGCTGTTGCCTGGTGACGTCTGCACCAGGTTGACCAGTGCAGCAGCATGGACGGGGACGGCCGGTGGGCCGAGTTCGGCACAAGGACCACATCATGAACGACGCGGACGAGAGTGAACCCGAGAGCGTGACGGAGGAGCCGAGGCTGTGGCAGGTGAAAATCGCATTGGTGGCAACACCGGCCAAGCACGAGGAACTCATGGACCGACTGGTAGACGTACTGTGCCCGGACTCGGGGCATGAAGGTCCGTGTCCCATCCCCTGGGCAATGCGCAGCGTGAACGGCGATTCCCTTTCAGCGAAGAAGCGAAAAGCCCTCCTGGAGGAGATCGAGGAGACCAACGGGGATCCGGCCTGACGCCACGGCGCTAAGTGAGGAACTCTCCCTCCTGACTGCTCAACCCTGCGCTCGGGTCGACAGCCAGTCCGCGCCCAGTCCGCAAGACACCCGCTGAAGACCGTCGCACCCCATCGCCAGCAATCGCCAAAAGGCCAGGTCAGTGACCCACAGGGAAGATCCCCGCAGGTCACCGACCCGACCCATTACTAGGAGACGAAGAAGGCCTGATGCGCTTTTTCGGCGAAAGGGGCCGGTCGAGGTCGACCGGCCCCTTTCGCTGCCCGCCGACCGCGTGAGCCCCCTCAGTGCCGGCACACGAGGATGCCCGCCCGACAGCCGACCTCGAACGTCCCGTGCCGGGCGATCCGGTCGGTGACGATGGCGCGGGCCCGCTCGACGGTCGCGTCGAAGGGCACGTCGTACTGGTCCGCCCAGGCCCGGTAGGACGCCAGGTACGCGACGACCGGCTCGGGGTCGTGGACGGTGACGGTGCTGGGCAGCTCGATCGTCCGCACCCGGCCGAACTCCTCGCCCAGAAAGGCCGGCGCCTTCTCCAGGGAGAAGCGGGCACCCACCGAGAACCGGGCCGGCTCGCGTCCGGAGCCGAGGACGTCACTCGCGGCCCGATGCCACAGGTCGTCGAGTTCGGCCTTGTCCCGGTCGCTGTTGGTCGAGACGATCGTCACCCCGTCCCGGGCCACGACCCGGGACAACTCCCGCACCGCCTGAGGGATGTCGGGTACGTGGTACAGCATGTGCATCGCCAGGGCGGCGTCGACGCTCCCCGTGGCCAGCGGCAGCCGCATGACATCCGCCACGGCGACCGCGCCGGGGACGGTGGCGAGAATGCCGGGCGCGATGTCCAGCCCCAGCAGGGACAGGTCGGGCCGGGCCGCGCGCAGCCGCTGGACGAACCTGCCGTTGCCGCAGCCGACATCGACCACCCGCCCGTGCCCCCGTACACCGCTCAGCTGCTCTGCGACGATGCCCGCCAGGTCGCGACGAGGCGTCTGCCACTGGTAGAGCGACTGCCGGGCGGCCAGGTCCCGGTCGCTGCCGTACGCGCTTTCGGCGAGGCGGTTCCGGTCGGTGGCGGCGGAGAGTTCGGTCACGTCAGCAGCTCCCAGGTCTGGATGTTCACCCGCCGGCATCGTCCTCCCCCGCCTCCAGCAGGTTCGCCGCCGCCCCCACGATGCGCGGGTCCGGACTGCCGACGACCTCCTCATCCTTGCCGGTGTAGTGGAAGCGGGCCAGTACGCTGCGCATCGCCTCCACCCGCGCCCGCTTCTTGTCGTTGCTCCTCACCACCGTCCAGGGAGCGTGTTCGGTGTCCGTCTCGCGGAACATGAGGCAGGTGCGGCCGTCCGGAGGACGAAACGCGGGTGGCTCCGTCGAACCGCCGCCCTACGATCACCCCATGAACATCGGCACCGGCAACGGGACCGGCATCCGCTGGACCTACGCCTTCATCGACCGGCCTGCCGGCCTCCTCCGGCCCGCCCACACGTTCTGGACCGCCGTCTCGGACACCCGGGTGTCCGAGACCCGGGGTGAGCACGGCGAGTTCGTGACCCTGCTGCCGGGCACGGGCGACGCCTGCGTCAAGGTCCAGGGGGTGGCCTCCGGTGACGGCGGTGCCCATCTCGACCTCGCAGTCGAGGACGTCGACGCCTTCGTCGGCTCGGCGTCGGCGCTCGGGGCGACGGTCGTCGGTGCGCACACCGGCTGGGCCGTGCTGCGCTCACCCGCCGGGCAGCTGTTCTGCGCCGTGCCCTGGCACGGGGAGACGGTTCGGCCGGCCGTGGTGGACGGCAGCCGCCTCGACCAGGTGTCCATCGACATCCCGCCCACCGCGTACGACACGGAAGTCGCCTTCTGGGAGCGCCTCACGGCCTGGGACTCCCTCACCGGCTCACTCCCGGAGTTCCACGTCCTCAGGCCCCCGGCCCATCTCCCGGTCCGCATCCTCCTCCAGCGCCTGGGCACCGAACGGCCCGCGGCCTCCGCTCACCTGGACCTGGCCTGCGCCGACATCGGGGCGACCCGCGCCCGCCACGAACGACTGGGCGCCACGGCCGTCTCCCATGGCACCCACTGGACGGTCATGCGCGACCCGGCGGAGGGCACGTACTGCCTCACGGGCCGCGACCCCGAGACGGGCGGGCTGCCGAAGCCTACGGCGGCGGACAACCTCGCCTAGCGAAGGGTCGCGTACACACACCACGAGCCTGTCGTCCTCCTCCGGTGTCGGGAGCGGCTTCGGACACACGTCCTCCACGTCCTGCCGCAGCAGCGGCGCCGGATCGCCGTCGCCCGTCCCGTACCGGCCGTGCGTCTCCGGCGGCTCCACCGAGTCCTGGAGCCACACTGTGAGCCCGCCTCCGACATCACCGCGACCAGCCACCCGCGCACTGCCCGCCGCCACCCCCTGCGGCTCACACCCACGCCTGGACGTCCACCACGGCGGCCACCGGGATCGGCCCGTACACGTGCGGGAACTCCTCGTCGCCCGGCTTCGGGGCCTCGTACCTCAGGGGTACGTCGAGCCGCGCGGGGTCCACGACCAGCACCACCAGGTCGTCCGGGCCGTCGTAGGAGCCGTAGAGGAAGGCTGCCACGCCCGGGAGTTGGGCGCGGGTGGACATATGGATGAAGCCCTCCTCCTGGAGGGTGCGGCCGCGCGTCGACATCTCGTACGTGCCTCGCTCGCGGGCCGCGTCCCAGAGGGCGCGTTCGGTGATGTGGAGGATGTACGGAAGTTCTGACATGAACCCAACCTACGGGCCCGGAGTACGGCCCCTCACAGGTCCCCGGCACCGTCCAGAACGGGCCGGATCTCCACGGGTGAGGCGGTACGCCGAAGGCGATGAGTTCCACCGCACGGCCGAGCTGCCCGGCGGCGACGAGACGGTCACGGTGCTCTGTCCCGCGATGCGCGGGCTGCTCCTGGAGCACCTGACGCTGCCGGGCGTGCTGGACAGCGTACTGCCGGGAGTCACCGTCCCGGAGGGGCTGGTGGAACGGATCGCGGCGACAGTCCTGCCGGAGACGACCAGGGATCAGGCCTGAGGCTCTCGCCACATGGGCCACATCTGAGGGCCGTCCGGGAGGTCGAGGGGGCGTTCGAGGAGGGCGAAGCCGAGCCGCTCGTACAGCGCGCGGCTACGGGCACTGCTCGCCTGCAGATAGGCGGCCACCCCCTCGCGGTCGCAACGGTCGAGGACACTCTGGACGAGGCCCGTGCCGAGCCCCTGACCCTGGCTGTCCGGCGCCACACCGATCATCCACAGGTACTCGTGGGCGCGCCCCGAGGGATGGATTCCGGCCGTCAGCCGCCCGATCAGTTCGACGCGCTCGTTCTCGGGATCGACGGCCTCACGCAACTGGGCGGCGTCGTCACCCTGCTCCGCTTCCCCGTCCCCTTCGCCTCCGTTCTCCGGGTGGGCGTGGGCGGGGACGGACAGCCACAGGGCGCACGCCGTACCGTCCTCGGCGAGGTCGACGCGGCCCTCGGCGAGCACGACGTCGAGGAAGGCTGCCATCAGCTTGGGATGCGTCGCGCGGCGCTGCGCCGGGTCCGGGAAGACCCAGCCGCTCACCGGATCGTCCTGGAAGGCTTCGTCCAGCAGCCGGACGACCAGCTCCCGGTCTCTCTCGTCCGCCGTCCGTACCGCCACACCCATGCCCCGCCCCTTGTGTCTCAACCGCCGTTGATCATACGGCGGTTGAGCCTAACGGGTGTGGAGACGTGACAGGGCCCGCACACCGTGGGGATGTGCGGGACCCGCCGGCCGGAGCGCCGTGACGCGCCATACGGTGTCAGGGCCGTACGCCCCGCCACGGGTGACTCCGGGGCCTCAGGTGGTTCGGCGGGTCACGAACTCGGCCAGGGACAGCAGGCCGCCCGCCGCCTCCGGGTCGGGGACCGCACGGGACAGTTCGTGTACCGCGCGGGCCATCCGGTCGGCCGCCTGGAGCTGCGCCCAGTCCCGGCCTCCCGCCCGCTCGACGGCGAGCACCGTGCGCTCCAGCGCTCCTTCCTGCCCTTCGTCGTACGGAACCTTGTACAACTCGGCCAGTTCGGCGGCCGCCGGTGTGCCGGAGGCCAGTGCGGCCACGACGGGCAAAGACTTCTTGCGGGCGACCAGATCCGCCCCGGCCGGCTTGCCGGTGCGGCCCGGGTCCCCCCATATCCCGATCACGTCGTCGATGAGCTGAAAGGCGAGCCCGGCCTCCCGGCCGAACGCGTCCATCGCCTCGACGTCCTCGGCGGAACCGCCCGCGTACAGCGCCCCGAGGGCACAGGCGCAGCCGAGCAGCGCGCCCGTCTTGGCCTCGGCCATGGTGAGGCACTCGCCGAGGGTGACCTCGGCGGGGCCCCGCTTCTCCATGGCCGTGTCCGCGTGCTGCCCCTCACACAGTTCGACGACGCAGGACGCGAGCCGTGCGGCGGCGGTGGCGGACGCCGGGTGCGGGTCCTCGGCGAGCAACCGCAGCGCCAGGGCCTGCAGGGCGTCCCCGGCGAGGATCGCGTCGGGGACGCCGAACACGGTCCACGCGGTGGGCCGGTGTCTGCGGGTGGTGTCCCGGTCCATGACGTCGTCGTGCAGCAGGGTGAAGTTGTGGACCAGTTCCACCGCGGCGGCCGCCCGGACTGCAGCCTCCCGCCGCCCGCCCAGTGCCGCGGCCGCGGTCAGCACGAGCGCGGGACGGATCGCCTTGCCCGCGTTGCCCGCCGCCGGGCTGCCGTCCGCGTGCTCCCACCCGAAGTGGAAGCGCGCGACGCGGCGCATCGCCCCGGGCAGCGACTCGATCGCCCCGCGCAACTCGGGATCGACCACGGCCCGGGCCTGTTCCATGATGAGCGAGGCGTCCTGTCCGTCGTAGCCGCCGGACACCCCCCGCTCCTTCGCTTTCCCCCGCACATGCTCGGGGGAAAGCGTCTGGCTTGTGTGCCTCACGCCCACGGCCGGCCGCTCCCCTGGCACAGACTCCGGGGATCTCTCCGAAGGCCTCTCCGCCGGACTGCCGATGGGGTTCCGCCTTTCCGGATCCAGAGTCCCGATGATCTCGGCCGGGCCGTGGGGCAGGGTCATCGCCAGCGGCCGATCTCGACGTTCTCCAGGACACCGAGGGCGTCCGGCACCAGGACGGCTGCCGAGTAGTAGGCCGTCACCAGGTAGTTGATGACCGCCTGCTCGTTGATGCCCATGAACCGCACTGACAGACTGGGTTCGATCTCGTCCGGGATACCGGCCTGCTGGAGCCCGATGACCCCCTGTTCGGCCTCGCCGGTACGCATGGCGATGATCGAGGTCGTACGGGCCTCGGTGACCGGGATCTTGTTGCACGGGAAGATCGGCACCCCGCGCCAGGTGGGGATGCGGTTGCCGCTCATGTCGATCGTCTCGGGGACGAGCCCGCGCTTGTTCAACTCGCGGCCGATCGCGGAGATCGCGCGCGGATGGGCGAGCAGGAACTTGGTGCCGCGCCGCCTGCTGAGCAGTTCGTCCAGGTCGTCTGGGCTGGGCACACCGTCGTGCGGCTGGATCCGCTGGTCGTACTCGCAGTTGCTGAGCAGGCCGAACTCCCGGTTGTTGATGAGTTCGTGCTCCTGGCGCTCCTTCAGTGCCTCGACCGTGAGACGGAGCTGCTGCTCGGTCTGGTTCATCGGCTGGTTGTAGAGGTCGGCCACACGGGAGTGGATGCGCAGCACGGTCTGGGCGATGCTCAGTTCGTACTCACGGGGCGTTGCCTCGTAGTCGACGAACGTCCGTGGGATGTCCGGCTCGCCGCTGTGTCCGGCCGCAAGGTCGATCTCCTTCTCGCCGTACCTGTTGGCGTGCTGCTCCGGGATGGCGCTCAGCGCCTGGAGGTGCTCGCGCAGTGAGTCGGCTCGCTCGGCGACCTGCTCGAAGTGCTGACGGGAGAGCGTCAGCACGGTGCACGCGGTGACCGCGCGGGCCGTGTACTCCCACAGGGCGTCGGGGTCCAGCAGCGCCTGGTCGCCGAAGTACGCGCCGTCGGCCAGCATGCCGAGTTCGGCGTCGTCCCCGTACGGGCCCGTGCCGATCTTCTCGACCTTGCCGTGGGCCAGCAGGAACACCTCGTCGTTCGTGCTGCCGAAGGAGGCGATCTCCGAGCCGGGCGTGAACTCCCGCTGCTGGCAGCGCCGGGCGAGCTCGGCGAACACCTCCTCGTTCTCGTAGGACCGCAGAGCCGGCAACTCGGACAGCTCGGCCGGAACCACTTCCACGCGGTCACCGGTCTTCACGAACGTAAGACGGCCGTCGCCCACGGAGTAGGTGAGCCGTCGGTTCACGCGGTATGTACCACCCTGCACATTCACCCAGGGGAGCATCCGCAGCAGCCAGCGCGAGCTGATCTCCTGCATCTGGGGAACGGACTTGGTGGTGGTGGCCAGATTCCGCGCGGCTGATGTGCCGAGACTCTGCTGCGGCTTGTCCTGCTCCGTGCGGATCTCTTCGCCTACCGACATAAAAAACTGCCCTCCCGATTAACGCGTAATGCGCCGATGCGCTGATCCCCGTCGGGTCCCCTCCGCATCGGACGCCTGCGCGCACCAGCCTTCCTCACCGCACGTGGCAGTGCTATTACACGAATGAGGGGGAATGGATCATCTCCGGAGTGGGCACACAGAGGGTTCCCCGTCGACTTGTTCGACCGGGCGAACGAGATGCATCTCCTGCCCGCTCCCTTTCTCCCGCATCGGGAACTTCAAGATCGGGTCGGCCGTTGGAGCCATTGACGGACAACGAACAGGAGACATCGATGGCAGGCTTCCTGGACCGCGCAAAGGAACAGGCACAGCGCGGCCTGACGCAGGGCAAGCAGAAGCTCGACGAGGTGCAGACCCAGCGGGCCGGCAGTGATCTGCTGAAGAAACTGGGCGCGGCGTACTACGCGGAACGGCGCGGCACCGGTTCTCCGGACGCGACGCAGCGGGCCCTGCAGGCTCTGGAGAGCCACATCGCGGTGAACGGGGACTCGTTCCTGCACCAGTGACACCCTGCCGGCGTCGCTGACCGGATCGGCTCGCACGCCGTGCGAACGATTCACCGCTGACCGTCGAATTCCGGTACAAGCTGCGGTACGAGGCTGTCACGACCGGTGACCGTCGCGCAGCACGAAGGAGACGGTCATGGCCCCACCCATGTCCGCGGGCAGCTTCCTGGACCGGCTCAGGGAGGAAGGCGTCACCGTCGTCGAGGTCGGCGACTGGGCCCATCACAACCGCAACCACAAGGGTCCGTGGGGCCCGGTCCACGGCGTGATGATCCATCACACGGTGACCAAGGGCAGCGAGCGGACAGTGGAACTCTGCCGGGAGGGCTACGCCGCGCTGCCAGGCCCCCTGTGCCACGGCGTCGTCACCAAGGACGGCCGCGTTCACCTGGTCGGTTACGGCAGGGCCAATCACGCGGGCCTGGGCGACGACGACGTGCTGCGTGCGGTGATCGCGGAGAAGGCCCTGCCGTTGGACAACGAGGCGAACACGGACGGCAACCGGCACTTCTACGGCTTCGAGTGCGAGAACCTCGGGGACGGTGAGGATCCCTGGCCGCCGGCCCAGCTCGTCGCCATCGAGAAGGTCGCGGCGGCGCTGTGCCGCCACCATGGCTGGACGGAACGGTCGGTCATCGGGCATCTGGAATGGCAACCCGGCAAGATCGATCCCCGGGGCTTCAGCATGCAGTGGCTGAGGGAACGGGTCCGGGACCGTCTGAAGTAACCGAGGGATGCCGCCCCCGCCGCCCTTACCCGTCCCATCCCTGGGGGCTGCCGCCCCCAGACCCCCGCCACGGCCCTGACCGGGCCTCGTCCTCAAACTCTCCCAGACGGGCTGGATGGTGCCGGCCACCGCTGAAGGGGCCCCGCCTGAAATGCAGAAGCAGCGCGGCTGGGTGGGAAACCCGGCCCTCACCCCCGGGCGCGCCAGACGGTGCCGCCGGCCACCGCAGGAGAGGCCCCGCCTGAAATGCAGAAGCAGCGCGGCTGGGTGGGGAACAGGGCGAACAATGGCATCGTGCACCCACCCACTCCCCTCCAGGAACTCACCGACCCCCGCTTCACCCACCACCATCTCCGCCTCCTCCTCAAGCGCGACGACCTCATCCACCCGGACCTGGTCGGCAACAAGTGGCGCAAGCTGGTCCCCAACCTGGAAGCCGCCGCCGGTCGCCCGATCCTCACCTTCGGCGGCGCCTACTCCAACCACCTGCGCGCCGCAGCCAGCGCCGGCCGTCTCCTGGGCCTGCCCACGATCGGCGTGGTCCGCGGCCAGGAACTCGCCGACCGCCCCCTCAACCCCTCCCTCGCCCACTGCGCGGCGAACGGCATGCGCCTGCACTTCGTCGACAGATCGACGTACCGGCACAAGGCCGACCCCGGCGCCCTCGCCGCCATCCGCCGGGCGGCCGGCGCCGAGGACGCGTACGTCGTACCGGAGGGCGGCAGCAACCCCCTCGCCGTACGCGGCTGTCGCGCCCTCGGCGAGGAACTGCGCGGCCATGCCGACGTCGTCGCGGTCGCCTGCGGCACCGGCGGTACCCTCGCCGGCCTTGCCGCGGGCCTCGCCCCCGAGCAGCGCGCCCTCGGTATCCCGGTCCTCAAGGGCGGCTTCCTGGACGCGGAGATACGGACCCTCCAGGACCGCACCTTCGGCGGCCCCCGCGGCTCATGGGCCCTCGACCACCGTTTCCACTTCGGCGGCTACGCCCGTACCACCCCCGAACTGCATGCCTTCGCCGAGGACTTCGAGGCCCGGCACGACGTACCCGTGGAACGTCTCTATGTCGCCAAGATGCTGTACGGACTTGTCGCCCTCGCGGAAGAAGGCGCGTTCGCGAACGGAACCACCATCGCGGCGGTCGTCACGGGCCGCCCGTTCCCGTAGAGGACCAGGTACACGCGTTTCCCTACTCCGCCTCCCGGAACGCCGCCGCCTCCTCCAGGTCCAGCCTGCGCAGCAGCGTCCGCAGCATCTCGTCGTCGACGTACCGTCCGTCACGCAGCCGCACGAACACCTCCCGTTCCGCGCTGATCATCTCCCTGGACAGCCGCCGGTACGTGTCGTCCACCGTCTCGCCGGTCACGGGGTTGACCGAGCCCAGTCGCTCCCAGACGGCGTTCTGACGGCGTTCCAGCACCGTGCGCAGCCGGTCGGCCAGCGGTGGTGGCAGCGCGTTGCGCTCGTCCTCCAGCAAGCCCTCCAGGCGCTGCTGCGCGGCTCTGGACGCCTGCGCCTGGGCGTTCGCCTCCGCGAGCGTCTCGGCCCGCACGTCACGCCCGGGCAGCCTCAGCAGACGGATCAGCGGGGGCAGCGTCAGGCCCTGGACGACCAGCGTGCCGATGACCGTCGTGAACGTCAGGAAGAGGACCAGGTTCCGTTCCGGGAACGCTTCGCCGCCCTCCGCCGTGAGCGGGATCGAGAAGGCGATGGCCAGCGAGACGACTCCGCGCATCCCGGCCCAGGAGACGACGAACGCACCCTTCCAGGTCGGGTTCGGCTCCCGTTCCCGGATCCGCGCCGACAGCAGCCGGGGCAGGAACGTCCCGGGGTACACCCAGGCGAACCGGGTGACGACGACCACGAGGAAGAGGGCGAACGCGTACCAGGCGGCGTCAGCACCCTCGTACTCCCCAAGCCCTTCGAGGACGAACCGCAACTGCAACCCGATCAGGGCGAAGACAACCGATTCGAGAACGAAGGCAACCATTTTCCACACCGCCTCCTCCTGGAGGCGGGTCGCGAAATCGACCTCCCACGCGCGATGACCCAGATATAGCGCCACGACCACCACCGCGAGGACCCCGGAGGCGTGCACCTCCTCGGCGACCGCGTACGCCGCGAACGGGGTCAGCAGGGACAGCGTGTTCTGGAGCAGCGCCTCCTTCAGGCGCGTGCGCAGCCAGTGGATCGGCATCATCAGGATCAGCCCGATCCCGATGCCGCCGACCGCCGCGAGCAGGAACTCGCCGATCCCGCCCGCCCAGGTCGTGCCCTCCCCGACAGCCGCCGCGAGGGCGACGCGGTACGCGGTGATGGCGGTGGCGTCGTTCACCAGTGACTCGCCCTGGAGGATGGTGGTGACCCGCGACGGCAGCCCGACCCGGCGCGCGATCGCCGTGGCCGCGACGGCGTCCGGCGGTGCCACGACCGCGCCGAGCACCAGGGCGGCGGTCAGCGGCAGCCCGGGGACGATCAGATAGGCGGCCCAGCCGACGACGAGGGTCGCGAAGAGCACGTACCCCACCGAGAGCAGTGCCACGGGCCGCAGTTGGGCGCGCAGATCGAGGTACGAGCTGTCGACGGCCGCCGTGTACAGCAGCGGGGGCAGCATCAGCGGCAGGACGACATGCGGGTCGAGGGCGTAGTCGGGCATCCCGGGGACGTACGAGCACACCAGGCCGACCGCGACCAGCAGCAGCGGGGGCGGGACGGGGGTGCGGCGGGCCGCGGCCGCGACGGCCGCACTGCCCGCGACCAGCAGGAGCAGTGGCATCACATGCATCGGCCTCGGCCCACTCTCGTCTCCACCCACCCTGGTTTCCGTGCACTCAGGCTCTCCGAGCAGCTTTCCGTACGGCCGTCGTAACCTGGCAATCATGAAACAGTGCACGCACGCCGACGCGCTGCCGGTCCCGGAACCCGAGCCCAGGGCCGAGACCTGTCCGGAGTGCCTGGCAGCCGGTACCCATCCGGTGCAGCTGCGCCTGTGCCTGGAATGCGGCCACGTCGGCTGCTGCGACTCCTCGCCGATGCGCCACGCGACGGAGCATCACAAGGAGACCGGTCATCCGGTGATGCGTACGTTCGAACCCGGCGAGAGCTGGCGCTGGTGCTTCGTCGACCATGTCCTCGTATGACCGCCCGGAAGCCGCGTATTGCCGCCCGCCCCGACCTCGCACCCGTGTGAGCAGGGGCATTGGTGACCGGGGGCGTACTCGTGTGACCCTGGATCCGGACGGTTCGACCGTCTGACGTCTGGGTACGTCAACCCGGCGCGCGCTCTTCCCAATTGGGCCCGCAGACCTCTAGCCACTGTGCGTATCCATAGGTTTACCATGAGTGACAGCAAGGGGCTGGGGTCCCGGGGACAGAAAAGCCGAGAGCGCGGTAGCGTCACCGCTGAACCACGTATCGCGTTACCCGGGGGGCGACCCCTCGGCCCCCGAAAGAGCTTGTACCACCTTGGAGGTGAGGGTGTCCCAGTTCGCAGGCGAGCCCGCGACCCAGGACTTCGTGGAAGTCCGGCTGCCGGCCGCGGGTGCCTACCTGTCGGTGCTGCGTACGGCCACGGCCGGCCTCGCGGCCCGTTTGGACTTCACCCTCGACGAGATCGAGGACCTGCGCATCGCAGTGGACGAGGCCTGCGCGATCCTGCTTCAGCAGGCCGTGCCCGGCTCCGTACTCAGCTGTGTGTTCCGGCTGATCGACGACTCCCTGGAGGTCACGGTCTCCGCACCGACCACGGACGGTCACGCCCCCGCGCGCGACACCTTCGCCTGGACCGTGCTGTCGGCCCTCGCGGGTCAGGTCGACTCGACCGTCGCCGAGGACAAGACCGTGTCGATCAGTCTCCACAAGAAGCGCGGCGCGGGACCCGGGCCGGCGTGAGGAACGGGGACGGGCCGGTGCGGGACGAAGAACGCGGCACACAGGAGCTGCCCGCAGCGGGCAGCGGCGGCCCGGAGGGGCCGCCGGGCACGGCGGACGCCATCTCCGGCATCGCCGGTATCTCCGGCATCCCCGAGCAGGCCCGGCCGCACCCGGAGGACGACCCCTCGGAGGCCGGCTTCATGGACGACGGGCAGCTGGATCGGGAAGGTGCCGTGCAGAGTGCGCCCCTGGAAGGGCCAAGTGAGGTCTCCCCTGTTCGGGCTGATGCGCGAACTCGGGGAAGGTCGACGGGCGGGACGATGAGCGAGCACGAACGAGACGACGCGCAGGGCGCACAGCCGGCGCAGGCCACGCAGCACTCCCCGACAGACCGCAGCGGAGCGCGCGCCCTGTTCATCGAGCTGCGCGGGCTGGACGACAGCAGCGTCGAGTACGCGGAGCTGCGCAACCGGCTGGTCCGCATGCACCTCCCGCTCGTCGAGCATCTCGCGCGCCGCTTCCGCAACCGCGGTGAGCCGCTGGACGACCTGACCCAGGTCGCGACCATCGGGCTGATCAAGTCGGTCGACCGTTTCGACCCGGACCGCGGCGTCGAGTTCTCGACGTACGCGACCCCGACGGTCGTGGGCGAGATCAAGCGGCACTTCCGTGACAAGGGCTGGGCGGTCCGCGTCCCGCGCAGGCTCCAGGAGCTGCGCCTCTCGCTCACCACGGCGACGGCGGAGCTCTCGCAGCGGCACGGCCGCTCCCCCACGGTCCACGAGTTGGCCGAGAAGCTGGGCATCTCGGAGGAGGAGGTCCTGGAGGGCCTGGAGTCGGCCAACGCGTACTCCACGCTGTCCCTGGACGTCCCCGACACGGACGACGAGTCCCCGGCGGTCGCGGACACGCTGGGCGCGTACGACGAGGCTCTGGAGGGCGTCGAGTACCGCGAGTCGCTCAAGCCGCTGCTCGAGGACCTCCCGCCCCGGGAGAAGCGGATCCTGTTGCTGCGCTTCTTCGGGAACATGACGCAGTCGCAGATCGCGCAGGAGGTCGGCATCTCCCAGATGCACGTCTCCCGTCTGCTCGCCCGGACCCTGGCCCAACTGCGGGAGAAGCTGCTGGTCGAGGAGTAGCCCCTCGGGTTACTCCGACGCGTTGCCGGGCCCCCGGATGCCGAGGGCCCGGGTCGTCTCCTGGTTCACCAGCAGCACCAGCGCGGTGACCGCCACGGCTCCCAGCACGATCCCGCCAGGAATGGCGATGCTGTCGGCCTGGAGCAGGTTGTAGGCGACGGGCAGCGCCATGATCTGCGTGATGATGGCCGGCCCCCGGCTCCAGCTGCGCCGCCCCAGCAGTCCGCGCGCGGCGAACAGCGGCAGCAGCGCGAGCACGATCAGCGTGACGCCACCGGTGACGGCCTGCTGCCGGTCGTCCGGATCGCCCGTCAGTCCCAGTACGAGGATGAGGGCTCCGCCGGCCAGCAGGGCCAGCCCCTCCAGAGCGGTGAGGGCGGCCGCCGCGGTCAGCCGCAGGGGCCGCGGCCCCGTCGATACGAGGGTTTCCGGGGCGGGGGTCTGCTCAGCGCTCACCTCTGAAGGGTAGCCCCGGGCCACGAAGGCGCCCGCACTCCCCCGGCACGCCCCGCACGCCCGGGGCGTGCGCCCGGGTGGCCTGGCTCACGCCCGCTTTTCTTACCGATCCCTGACCTGCCCTGGGCCCGGTACCACCCAGTAGGTACCCTGCTTCGCATGCGTGCACTTCTCGTGGTCAATCCGGCGGCTACCACCACAAGCGCACGTACGCGCGATGTGCTGACCCATGCTCTCGCGAGCGAGATGAAACTCGAGGCGGTCACCACCGAGTACCGGGGCCACGCGCGTGACCTCGGCCGGCAGGCGGCGGAGAGCAAGGACATCGAGCTGGTCGTCGCCCTCGGCGGCGACGGGACGGTCAACGAGGTCGTCAACGGGCTCCTGCACAACGGCCCCGACCCGGACCGGCTGCCCGGCCTCGCGGTGGTCCCCGGCGGTTCCACCAACGTCTTCGCCCGCGCCCTCGGCCTGCCCAACGACGCCGTGGAAGCCACCGGCGTCCTGCTGGACGCCCTGCGTGAGAGCCGGGAACGCACGGTGGGCCTCGGGGTGGCGAGGGGTACGGCCGGCACCGAGGACGAGTCCGTGCCGGAGCGATGGTTCACGTTCTGCGCCGGCCTCGGATTCGACGCCGGTGTGATCGGCCGGGTGGAACAGCAGCGGGAACGCGGCAGGAAATCCACACATTCCCTTTACCTGCGGCAGGTCGTGCGCCAATTCCTGGGAGAAGCCAATCGCCGGCACGGCACGATCACTCTGGAACAACCGGGCGCCGACCCGGTTACCGATCTCGTGCTGTCCATAGTCTGCAACACGTCCCCATGGACGTTCCTGGGCAATCGTCCGGTGTACGCGTCGCCTAAGGCTTCGTTCGATACCGGGCTCGACGTACTCGGCCTCAGCCGCATGTCGACGCCCGCTGTAGCCCGGTATGGCACGCAGTTGCTCACTTCGTCCCCCGAACGCGGACCCCATGGCAGGCACGCAACGTCGCTGCACGACCTGACGGACTTCACCTTGCATTCGAAGGTTCCCCTGCCCCTCCAGATGGACGGCGACCACCTTGGACTGCGTACGAGCGTGACGTTCACAGGCGTACGCCGTGCACTGCGTGTGATTGTGTGAGCGGAACGGGCTAAAGTCCTTCCACTCGAACGTTTAGGCCAGGGTCCACCCCATGGAAGTACGGCTGTGACCGAGCCGACACCGAGGAATCAAAAAAAACTTTCCGGTAGGGGTTGTATCCGCCGCTGAGGTTTGCGAGTCTCTACGTGGCGCTCGGGACGGCCCGCAACACCGGCCACCACAGAGAGCCAGAACCCCTCCTCACTTCACAGGACCACATCAGTCCGTCTGATGATCGGCCCTTCACTTGTTGAGGGATTCGTGAAAGCGTTCACATTCACAAGCAACGTGCATGTAATACCCAAGGAGAGGTAGCAGCCATGGACTGGCGTCACAACGCCGTTTGCCGCGAGGAAGACCCCGAGCTCTTCTTCCCCATCGGCAACACCGGTCCTGCGCTGCTGCAGATCGAGGAAGCCAAGGCCGTCTGCCGTCGTTGCCCCGTCATGGAGCAGTGTCTGCAGTGGGCGCTCGAGTCCGGCCAGGACTCCGGCGTCTGGGGTGGTCTCAGCGAGGACGAGCGCCGCGCCATGAAGCGCCGCGCCGCCCGCAACCGGGCCCGTCAGGCCACCGCCTGACAACCCACCCCGTAACAGCCTGAGCTTGGCGGCGCGTACAGCGAGTACGCATATCCCGCCCCCGAGCCGCAGCGCGCAGTGCCCCCGATGCGCATGACAACAAGCATCTGAGCCCCGGACCATCCCATGGTCCGGGGCTCATCGCTGTGCTCGGGCCCATCCGCCCCGCACGCGCTACTTGTTGGCGCGCACCGGGATGTCGAGGATCACCTGCGTACCCCGCTCGGGCGCCGGCACCATGTCGAACGTGCCACCCAACTCCCCCTCCACCAGAGTCCGTACGATCTGCAGGCCGAGGTTGCCCGAGCGGTGCGGGTCGAAGCCCTCGGGCAGGCCCACGCCGTCGTCCTGGACGGTGACGAGGAGGCGGGCCTCCTTGCTGGTGCCGCCGCGGACCGCCGAGACCTCGACCGTGCCGGTGTCGCCCGGCCCGAAGCCGTGTTCCAGGGCGTTCTGCAAAATTTCGGTCAGCACCATGGAGAGCGGGGTGGCGACCTCCGCGTCCAGGATGCCGAAACGCCCGCTGCGCCTGGCCGTGACCGCCCCGGGCGAGATCTCGGCGACCATCGCGAGCACGCGGTCGGCGATCTCGTCGAACTCCACGCGTTCGTCCAGGTTCTGGGAGAGCGTCTCGTGCACGATCGCGATGGACCCGACCCGGCGCACAGCTTCCTCCAACGCCTCGCGCCCGCGCTCCGAGTCGATACGACGGGCCTGCAGGCGCAGAAGGGCGGCCACCGTCTGGAGGTTGTTCTTCACCCGGTGGTGGATCTCCCGGATGGTCGCGTCCTTGGTGATCAACTCACGCTCGCGGCGGCGCAGTTCGGTCACGTCCCGGAGCAGGACGAGCGAACCGATGCGTGTGCCCTTGGGCTTGAGGGGGATCGCCCGGAACTGGATGACCCCGTCGCCGGACTCGATCTCGAACTCGCGCGGCGCCCACCCGCTGGCGACCTTGGCGAGCGCCTCGTCCACCGGCCCCCGGCTCGGGGCGAGTTCCGCGGTGGTCATGCCGAGGTGATGGCCGACGAGGTCGGCGGCGAGGCCGAGGCGGTGGTACGCGGACAGCGCGTTCGGCGAGGCGTACTGGACGAGGCCGTCGGCGTCGAGGCGGATCAGCCCGTCGCCGACGCGCGGTGAGGCGTCCATGTCGACCTGCTGGTTCGGGAAGGGGAACGAGCCGGCGGCGATCATCTGGGCCAGGTCGGAGGCGCTCTGGAGATACGTCAGCTCCAGGCGGCTCGGAGTGCGGACGGTGAGGAGATTGGTGTTGCGGGCGATGACCCCGAGGACACGCCCCTCCCTGCGTACGGGGATCGACTCGACCCGGACAGGGACCTCTTCGCGCCATTCCGGGTCGCCCTCGCGCACGATCCGGCCCTCGTCCAGGGCGGCGTCCAGCAGGGGGCGGCGGCCACGGGGGACGAGGTGGCCGACCATGTCGTCCTGGTAGGAGGTCGGGCCGGTGTTGGGCCTCATCTGGGCGACCGAGACGTAGCGGGTGCCGTCACGCGTGGGGACCCACAGGACGAGGTCGGCGAAGGAGAGGTCGGAGAGCAGCTGCCACTCCGACACCAGCAGGTGCAGCCACTCCAGGTCGGAGTCGCTGAGTGCGGTGTGCTGGCGTACGAGTTCGTTCATGGAGGGCACGTGTGCGAGCGTACCCGCCGGTTCGGACATGGCCGGAAACGGTGGCTCGCCGACAGGCCCCGAGGGCCCGGGGACACCCGCGGGCCGCGGCGCCTGAGAGGGACCCTCAGCCCTCCCGGCACCGCAGCCCGGAGCAACAACGGCCGCGGGGTGTGCGGTCCCGGTCGGCCGATGGATGAGGAGCCGGCGCAGTCAGGGCAGAGAGCCCCGGTTCCTCGATCCGTCTTCCTGTGCGGGGAAGACGGAGGTTCTGGTCGTACGTCTCTCCACGCATTGTGGACTAGACCACAGGCCGTGTCCATGCGTTGAAGAGTGTTTGTCGCTGTGCCTTCGTGAGCGGATCGAGGATCCGAGGGCCGCCCGAAAGAACTAGTCGGACGTCCAAGTGTCCACCATGCAGCCTAGCCCTGTTGATTCCTGTGCGGGGGCGGATCTCCAGGTCAATTTCCGCCGTAACCCCAGTCTGTTAGATTGGTCTAAACCACACGGCTCTCTCCAGATCGGCAGGCCCAGCGTGGAAGTTGTCATCGTTCCGGACGCCAAGGCGGGTGGCGAGCTCATCGCCGGGGCCATGGCACAGCTGCTCCGGCACAAGCCGACCGCTCTGCTGGGCGTGGCCACCGGCTCGACCCCGCTGCCCATCTACCAGGCGCTCGCGGCCCAGGTGGGTTCCGGTGCCGTGGAGGTGTCCCGGGCGCGCGTAGCGCAGCTCGACGAGTACGTGGGGCTGCCGTCCGAGCATCCGGAGTCGTACCGTTCGGTGCTGCGGCGCGAGGTGCTGGAGCCGCTCGGGATCGGGATGGACGCGTTCATGGGGCCCGACGGGACCGCCGAGGACGTAAGGGGCGCGTGCGAGGCGTACGACAGGGCGCTGGCCGAGGCCGGCGGGGTCGATCTCCAGCTGCTGGGGATCGGGACCGACGGGCACATCGGGTTCAACGAGCCGTGTTCCTCGCTCGCCTCGCGGACCCGGATCAAGACGCTGACCGAGCAGACCCGGATCGACAACGCGCGGTTCTTCGACGGGGACATCGAGCAGGTGCCGCACCATGTGATCACGCAGGGTATCGGCACGATTCTGGAGGCCCGGCATCTGGTGCTGCTCGCGACGGGCGAGGGCAAGGCCGACGCCGTCGCGGCGACCGTGGAGGGGCCTGTCGCCGCGGTGTGTCCGGCGTCGGCGCTGCAGTTGCATCCGCATGCGACTGTGGTTGTCGATGAGGGTGCGGCATCCAAGTTGAGGCTGGCCGACTACTTCCGGCACACCTTCGTCAACAAGCCTGAGTGGCAAGGGATCTGAGGGAACTGCTCGTCTGCCGGGTTCCGTTTTGTGTGGGGTGCGGGTCCGCTGTGGCTTGTCGGGCAGGTCCCCGCGTCCCTGAGGCAGGGAAAGGCGCCGGTCCCCTTCGAAGGGGACCGGCGCCTTTGTCGTTTTCCGGCCTACTTCGCCGCGATGATCTCCGCCGCCGCCTGGCCGCAGACTCTGGCCGCGCCATGGGTTGCCAGGTGCAGGGCGCCTCTGCGGGGGGACTGGGGGACGCCCATTTCCACGACGATCGTGTTCGGGCGGGCGGCGAGCAGGGTGTCCAGGGCTGTGGACATCCAGGGATGGCGGTGTTCGTCCCGGACCACGGCGACGATCCGGCCCGGGCCCGCCTCGGTCAGGGCCGCCCGGCCCGCGTTCTCGCCGGTGAAGGTGCCGGTGCGGGTGCCGGGCAGGAGACGTAGCAGCTCGGCTGCCACGCCCCACGGGGTCTCGTCGCCGACGGCGAAGTTCGCCACGGGAGTGAAGGCCGCCACGTACGGGGGTTCCCGGAGGGGTTCGTACGGCTCGGAGTACGTCGCCTTCACGGCGCGTCTCGCGGCCAGGAGGCCGATCTCGGTGGGCCTCGCGGCGGAGGCGTCCTGCGGCGTGGCCGTCCAGCGGGACAGGGTCCGGACGCGTTCCGCCGCGTCCGCCAGGCGTTCCTCCCGGAGCTCGCCGGTGCGGACGGCCTTGATCAGGGCGTCGCGCAGGCTGCGTACCGTCTCGTCGTCCGCCAGGCCGCCGCCCACGCAGATGGCGTCGGCGCCGGCGGCGATGGCGAGGACACTGCCGCGTTCGATGCCGTAGGTGCCCGCGATGGCCTGCATCTCCATACCGTCGGTGACGATCAGGCCGGTGTAGCCGAGTTCGCCGCGCAGCAGGTCGGTGAGGACGGGGTGGGAGAGGGTGGCCGGGCGGTCGGGGTCCAGGGCGGGAATCAGGATGTGGGCGCTCATCATCGCCCTGGTGCCGGCGTCGATCGCGGCGCGGAACGGGGACAGCTCGCGGTCGAGGACGACGGAGCGGCTCGCGTCGATGCGCGGGAGGGCGTGATGGGAGTCGACCGACGTGTCGCCGTGGCCCGGGAAGTGCTTCGCGCAGGCGGCGACGCCCGCCCTCTGCAGGCCGGTGACGTAGGCGGCGGTGTGGCGGGCGACCAGCTCCGGGTCGGCGCCGAACGAGCGGACGCCGATGACGGGGTTGGCGGGGTTGGAGTTGACGTCCGCAGACGGGGCCCAGTTGAGATTGACCCCGCAGGCACGGAGGCGGTGGCCGAGTTCGTGGGCCACCTCCCGCGTCAGCCGGACGTCGTCGACCGCGCCCAGGGCGTGGTTGCCGGGGAAGGAGGAGCCGGTGCGGACCTCCAGGCGGGTGACGTCGCCGCCCTCCTCGTCGATCGCGACCAGGACGTCGTCACGTTCGGCGCGCAACTGGGCGGTGAGGTCGGCCAGTTGACCGGGGGACGTGATGTTGCGGCCGAACAGGCCCACGGAGGCCAGGCCTTCGCCGAGGCGGCGCAGCAGCCAGTCGGGGGCCGTGGTGCCGGTGAAGCCTGGCTGGAGGACGGTGAGCGCGTCGCGGGTCAGAGTGTCCGGGCGGCGGGCGAGTGTCGTCATCGGGTGGGGTTATCCCTTCACGGCGCCCGCGGTAAGGCCCGCGGCCATCTTGCGCTGGACGAGGAGGAAGAGGACGACGATCGGCACGGCCATCATCGTGGAACCGGCCATCATCGGGGCGTACTCGGTGCCGTGCTTGGTCGTGAAGTTGCCGAGCCAGACGGTGGCGGTCTGGTTCTTCTGGCTCATCAGCATCAGGGCGTAGAGGTACTCGTTCCAGGCCTGTATGAAGCCGTAGACCGAGGTGGCGACCAGGCCGGGGGCCAGCAGGGGGAAGACCACGCGGAGGAAGGCGGTGGTGCGGGAACAGCCGTCGACCATCGCCGCCTCCTCCAGCTCCTTCGGGATGTTGACGATGAAGCCGCGCAGGGTCCACACCGTGAACGGAAGGATGAAGGTGAGGTAGGTGATGATCAGGCCGGTCAGCCGGTCGTACTGGCCGAGGTCGTTGAGGAGCAGGAACACGGGGATGATCATCGCGACCAAAGGGACCATCTGCACGGCCAGAATGCCGACGATGACGATCTTCCGGCCGCGGAAGGCGAAGCGCGAGATGGCGAGGGCCGCCAGCATTCCCACGATGATGCCGATCACCACCACCGTCAGGGACACGACGAGGCTGCGGCCGACCGGGCCCCAGAAGTCGGCGATGTTCAGCGCGCGGCGGAAGTTGTCGAGGGTGAAGCCCGTCGGCAGCAGGCTCGGATCGGGGTCGATCGCGTCCTTCGCCGGTTTGAACGCCGTGTTCAGCATCCAGTAGACGGGGAACCCGGCCGTCAGGAATACGAGCAGGCCCAGCAGGTTCCACCCGGCCTTCGACTTCCGCGACTTCTGCGGCCTCCCGGTCTTCCGGGACACGGAGGCGGCTACCGCGCTCATTCGACCTCTCCGATCTTCAGCATCTGGCGCATGTACACGGCGACGACACCGAGCAGCAGCACCACGGTGAGCAGGGCGATCGCCGAGCCCTGGGCGTAGTCGTTGACGGCGAAGGCGCGGTCGTAGGAGTAGGTGGTCAGAAGCTGGAACTCGGCCTCCGGGTGGCCGTTTCGCATCACGAACACCTGGGGGAACACGCCCATGTCCCAGATGACCGACAGCGTCGTGAGCATCACGATGATCGGCTTGAGGATGGGAAGGGTGACGTATCGGAAGACGCCCCAGGCGCCCGCGCCGTCCAGCCGGGCCGCCTCCTCCAGTTCCTTCGGGACCTGGGTCAGCCCCGCGCCGAGTGTGATGACCACGAACGGCACCGCGCCCCAGACCACGAGCAGCATGATCACGGCCAGGCCCTGCGGTCCGCTCGCGAACCAGTTGTGGCCGATCAGCTCGATGCCCGGCAGCCTGCTCAGCAGTGCGTTGACGATGCCGTAGTCGGAGTCGAACAGCCACTTGAAGACGGTGGTCGCCACGATGATCGGCATGCCCCAACTGGCCACCAGGACGATGTTGATGAGCGTCTTCATCCAGCCACTGACCCGCTGGAGCAGCAGGGCGATCAGCATGCCGACGACCATCGTGAAGACCACGCAGCCGACGGCGAAGACGATCGTGCGGACGACGACGTCCCAGAACTCGCTGTCGCCGAGCACCTTGGCAAAGTTGTCGAAGCCCACCGACTCGGCCGGCTGGAAGCCCCACAGCTGGGACTGCCCGAACTTCTGGAAGGACAGGGTGACCAGGCGCACGAGGGGATATCCGAGGACCAGCACGAGGATCAGCAGACAGGGGGCCAGCAGGGCCCACGGAATCGCGGCGGCACCCTTCGGGGTCGGTCGTCTCCCCGGCTTGTCGAGCTGCTCCGCGACGGTCGGCGGTGGCGACTGCCGCTTGGGCGGCACCTTGGTAGGGGTTGTCGTATCAGCGGCACTCATCCGCGCGCTCCTCAGCGGTCCCTCAGGTCGTACGGTCGTGGCGGTCGTCCAGGTACTACGTGTGCGGGCGGGCGGGGCCCTCCCCGTGGCAGGGCCCCGCCTCGGTTCGCTACTTGACGTTGATGACCTCGTCGATCGCCGCGTCCGCCTCCTTCGCGGCCTCCTCGACCGTCTTCTTGCCGGTGCCGATGCTCTGCAGCATCGTCTGGAGGATCTGGGCCTTCTCGACCTGGCCCCAGCCCGGTGCCATCGGCACGAACCAGTTGGACTCGGCCGCCGTGGCCGGGACCGCCGTCGCCGGGTCGCTCTTCAGGGTGGCGAGGTCGGTCTTGTTGTTGGGCAGGTTGCCCTTGGCCATCAGGCCCTTCTGGCCGCCGGCGCCGGTGTAGGCGTTGATCCACTCGGCGGCGACCGTCTGCGCCTTCGACTTCACCGGAATGGCGAGGTCCGAACCGCCCAGGAAGACCGGCATGTTCTTGCCGGACGGGCCGGGCATCACGAAGTTCTCCAGGTTGCCCTTGAGCTTGCCGGTCTTGTCGTTCTCCGGCGCCTCGGCGGTCGCCCCCTCCCAGGCGGCGGCGAAGATCATGCTCGTCCTGCCCTGGCCGTAGACGATGTAGCGGTCGGACTCGTCCTTGGTCTTGTCGCCGTGCATGTACTTGTCGACGACGTTCTTGAACTCGGTGAGGCCCTTGACGGACTCCGGTGAGGAGAGGGTCGCCTTCCACTGGCCGCCCGACTCCTCGGCGATCGAGCCGCCGGCGTCGTACACGAAGGACATGGCGGCGTACCAGTCGCGGGTGGGCTGGTACCAGGCGTTGTACTTGTCGCCCTCGCTCTTCTGGATCCTGTCCAGGGCGGAGGTGAGCTCGGCGTACGTCGTCGGTACGGACTTGACGCCGACCGAGGCCGCCACGTCCTTGCGCCAGTTGGCGACGCGGCCACCGGCGTAGTAGGGGACGCCGTACGTCTTTCCCTCGTAGGTGACGGAGGCCTTGAGACCGTCCAGCCAGGCGGCCGAGTTGTCGAACTTCGCCGGGTCGACGGGGGCGAAGGCGCCCTTGACCATGTAGCCGAGCATCTCCGTGTTGCCCATCTCGACCACGTCGGGGGCCTTGTCGGTGGCGAGGACGGCGT
The DNA here is from genome assembly GCF_033441795.1 of Streptomyces sp. ADMS. Taxonomy (NCBI): domain Bacteria; kingdom Bacillati; phylum Actinomycetota; class Actinomycetes; order Kitasatosporales; family Streptomycetaceae; genus Streptomyces; species Streptomyces sp. ADMS. Next base: position 39,834 of record NZ_JAVFVX010000043.1, read on the forward strand.
CGAGCTTGGCGTTCTTGTCGGGCCAGCCGTAGTACTCGTGGTTGATCTTGATGCCGGGGTGCTTCTTCGTCAGCGCGGCGTCGGCGGCCTTCACCAGCTCGGGCCAGTTGTTCTGCGCGTCCACGGTCAGCCAGACGGTCAGTTCCTTGGCGTCAGCGCCGGTGTTGTCCGAGCTGCCGCTGTCACTGTCCCCGCATGCCGCGATGGAGACCATCATGCCCGCGATACCGATCGCGGCTATCAGCTTGCGCTTCACGCCACCCTCCTCAGGGACCTGGACCAATGGTGTAGACCAGTAGGCGGAGCTTGGCTCAGGCCAAACAACGTGTCAAGGGCGCCGGAATGCCTTTGACCAGCCGTTATACGACCTACATATGGAGGAACCTTTAAGTAAGAAGGTGGCGGAAACACCCTGCACATCCCTCCGGTTCGGGGTAGACCACAACAGAGGGGGCCTGAGGGCGACTTCCGTGCGGTGGACTAGACCAGCGAGGGGCGTGAAGGTATACAGAGGGGATCACGGAGTGCGCGGGGGCCCGTCAGGACCGTTCACAGGTCAATCGCGGCGCGAGCCGTGCCACGATGTGGGCTTGGACCGGCGGGACGCCGGCCGTAGCGGCACAAGAAGCCGGGAAGGCGGAGCATGAGCACCGACGTGAGCAGTGCGGAGAACGAGGGTGGGGCTACCGTCCGTACCGCGCGCGTGCCCAAGTACTACCGGCTGAAGAAGCATCTGCTCGACATGACGGAGACCCAGGCGCCCGGTACGCCGGTCCCGCCCGAGCGCACGCTGGCGGCGGAGTTCGACACCTCCCGCACGACCGTCCGCCAGGCCCTCCAGGAACTGGTCGTCGAGGGCAGGCTCGAACGCATCCAGGGCAAGGGCACCTTCGTCGCCAAGCCGAAGGTCTCCCAGACGCTGCAACTCACCTCGTACACCGAGGACATGCGCGCCCAGGGCCTCGAACCCACCTCGCAGCTCCTCGACATCGGCTACGTCACCGCCGACGACACCCTCGCCGAACTGCTCGACATCACGGCGGGCGGGCGCGTCCTGCGGATCGAGCGGCTGCGGATGGCGAACGGCGAGCCGATGGCCATAGAGACCACCCACCTCTCCGCGAAGCGCTTCCCGGCCCTGCGCAGGTCGCTCGTCAAGTACACGTCCCTCTACACCGCCCTCGCCGAGGTGTACGGCGTCCACCTCGCGGAGGCCGAGGAGACCATCGAGACCTCCCTGGCCACCCCGCGCGAGGCCGGCCTGCTCGGCACCGACGTGGGCCTGCCGATGCTGATGCTGTCCCGGCACTCGCTGGACAAGGACGGGCAGCCGGTGGAGTGGGTGCGGTCGGTCTACCGGGGGGACCGGTACAAGTTCGTGGCGAGGCTGAAGCGGCCGGTGGACTGACCGCACACCCGAACGGGCTGCGCCGCCGCTCACACATTCCCCTCACCAACAGGGGTTATCCGTTGTACTGCTTGACAGCGCTCAGGGGTGCTCCGCCGCACGATCTGTTGTATTCCTGGCGGAGTCTGCGGGAGCTGACGCCCTTGAGGGAGTTGACCAGTTTGGAGAGCTGGACTCTGGGCGGGTAAGTGCACGGGCAAGTGGACGTGGTCCTGTTCGCCGTTGCACTGTTTCAGCTCGGCCTCGAAGCCGGTGCAGACCTCTTCACCCGCTGGTTCCACCGCTGGGCCCTGCTGGGCGGCTGGGCGGCTGGGCGGCTGGGCGGCACGCTGGCCGCGTACGGGGTCGCGTCTCCGACGCAGAAGCACTTCAGCGGCAGCTCGAAGGAGATCCCGGGGATCGGCGAGATCGGCTACATCGGCCTGACGGCGTTCATCCTGAACCTCGTCATCACGGTGATGCTCACCTTCGTACCGAAGGCGCTGAAGACCCCGGAGGGCGTGGACGAGACGAAGTCGTCGGACTACACGGCGGACGCGGGCGACCCGGGCGTGGCGAAACTGTCGCCGGCCACGGCGGGTGCCACCCACCGAGTGGTCGTCTTCCGACAACGGGCCACCGGAGAACTCCGGTGGCCCGTTGTCGTGCCCCCTCGCACCAGCCCCCTCACATCAGCCCGCCCGCCTGTGAGTTGATGTCCTGATACCACCCTCCTAAGCCGACACGACACAACATGTGGGGGCGCTTTGGAGACCCGACACAAGATGTATGCTCATGCTCGCTGTCGCCGCAGGGGAATCCGGTGCGAATCCGGAACTGTCCCGCAACGGTGTACTCGTGCACTTCTGTGCGCGCGTCCAGTCCGAGGACCTGCCGACAGCGCGCCCGGCCGACCGGTCCGGGCGCCCGACGTCCGGGCCTCGTGGAGTGGGCCGGTGGACGCGCGCGTACCCGTATGGCGTCCGTGTGCCCCGCTGCCCTCCGCCAGGCCCCGTGCCGAGCGAGGGAGAGCCCCCACGTGACCATCGCGCAAGCCGAACCGGCTTCAGCGACCCCAGTGGCCCCAGCGAAGACGGACGGTCCCGGTACCGCGCTGCTGCGGACCCTGACCGAGCTGACCGCCGACCTTCCCGACGCCGACCCCGGCCGGGTCGCCGCCGCCGCGCTGCGCGGCCGGTCCGCGCGGGGCGACGAGTCGGAGCTGCGCGAGCTGGCCACCGAGGCGGCGGCCGGCCTCATCTCCGAGGACCCCGCCTACTCCCGGCTGGCCGCCCGGCTGCTGACCGTCAGCATCGCCGCCGAGGCCGCCTCACAGGGCGTCACGTCCTTCTCCGGGTCGGTCGCGGTCGGGCACCGGGAGGGCCTGATCGCCGACCGCACAGCCGAGTTCGTACGCCAGCACACGGACCGTCTCAACGCCCTGATCGATGTCGAGGGCGACGACCGCTTCGGGTACTTCGGGCTGCGCACCCTGCACAGCCGGTACCTCCTGCGCCACCCGATCACACGCCGCGTCATCGAGACGCCCCAGCACTTCATGCTCCGCGTCGCGAGCGGTCTCGCCGAGGACGGCACACTCCGCGCCCTCGGCGAAGTCGCCGCGCTCTACCGCCTCATGAGCCGCCTCGACTACCTCCCCTCCTCCCCCACCCTCTTCAACTCCGGTACCCGGCACCCCCAGATGTCGTCCTGCTACCTCCTCGACTCGCCCGTCGACGAGCTGGACTCCATCTACGACCGCTACCACCAGGTCGCCCGCCTGTCGAAGCACGCCGGCGGTATCGGCCTGTCGTACTCCCGTATCCGCTCGCGCGGTTCACTGATCCGCGGCACCAACGGGCACTCCAACGGCATCGTGCCGTTCCTGAAGACGCTGGACGCCTCCGTCGCCGCCGTGAACCAGGGCGGCCGGCGCAAGGGCGCGGCCGCTGTCTACCTGGAGACCTGGCACTCCGACATCGAGGAGTTCCTGGAACTGCGCGACAACACGGGTGAGGACGCCCGCCGTACGCACAACCTGAACCTCGCGCACTGGATCCCGGACGAGTTCATGCGCCGGGTGAACGCGGACGCGCTCTGGTCTCTCTTCTCCCCCTCCGACGTGCCCGAACTGGTCGACCTGTGGGGCGACGAGTTCGACGCCGCCTACCGCAGGGCCGAGGAAGCCGGGCTCGCCCGCAGGACCATCCCGGCCCGCGATCTGTACGGCCGCATGATGCGTACCCTCGCGCAGACCGGCAACGGCTGGATGACCTTCAAGGACGCGGCCAACCGCACCGCCAACCAGACGGCCGAGCCGGGCAGCGTCGTCCACTCCTCGAACCTGTGCACAGAGATCCTGGAGGTCACGGACGACGGGGAGACCGCGGTCTGCAACCTGGGGTCGGTGAACCTCGGCGCGTTCGTGGTCGACGGGGACATCGACTGGGAGCGGCTGGACGAGACGGTCCGTACCGCCGTCACCTTCCTCGACCGGGTCGTCGACATCAACTTCTACCCGACCGAGCAGGCGGGCCGCTCGAACGCGCGGTGGCGGCCGGTCGGCCTGGGCGCGATGGGCCTGCAGGACGTCTTCTTCAAGCTGCGTGTCCCCTTCGACTCGCCCGAGGCGAAGGCCCTCTCCACGCGCATCTCCGAGCGCGTCATGCTCGCCGCGTACGAGGCCTCGGCCGAGCTCGCCGAGCGCAACGGCCCGCTGCCGGCCTGGGGAAAGACCCGTACGGCCCGCGGTGTGCTCCACCCCGACCACTACGACGTGGAGCTGAACTGGCCCGAGCGCTGGTCGGCGCTGCGTGAACGTATCGCCACGACCGGGATGCGCAACTCCCTGCTCCTGGCGATCGCGCCCACCGCCACCATCGCCTCGATCGCCGGCGTGTACGAGTGCATCGAGCCGCAGGTCTCCAACCTGTTCAAGCGCGAGACGCTGTCCGGCGAGTTCCTCCAGGTCAACTCGTACCTGGTGCGGGAGCTGAAGGACCTCGGCGTGTGGGACGCCCGCACGCGTGAGGCGCTGCGCGAGTCGAACGGCTCGGTGCAGGACTTCGCCTGGATCCCGGCCGGCGTACGGGCGCTGTACCGCACGGCGTGGGAGATCCCGCAGCGCGGGCTCATCGACATGGCCGCGGCCCGGACCCCGTTCCTGGACCAGGCGCAGTCCCTGAACCTGTTCCTGGAGACGCCGACGATCGGCAAGCTCTCCTCGATGTACGCGTACGCCTGGAAGTCGGGCCTGAAGACGACGTACTACCTGCGCTCGCGCCCGGCTACCCGCATCGCCCGCGCCGCGCGGGCGCAGCCTGAAAAGACCATCCCCGTCCAGCAGGCCGCAGACCCCGACGCCGTCGCCTGCTCCCTGGAAAACCCCGAGTCCTGCGAGGCCTGCCAGTGATGAGCTCCACCCACTCGGAAAAGAACCTGCTCGACCCCGGCTTCGAGCTGACCCTCCGGCCCATGCGCTACCCGGACTTCTACGAGCGCTACCGGGACGCCATCAAGAACACCTGGACCGTCGAGGAGGTCGACCTCCACTCGGACGTCGCCGACCTGGCGAAGCTGTCCGAGGGTGAGCAGCACATGATCGGCCGGCTGGTCGCGTTCTTCGCGACGGGCGACTCGATCGTGGCCAACAACCTGGTGCTCACGCTCTACAAGCACATCAACTCCCCCGAGGCCCGGCTGTACCTGAGCCGGCAGCTGTTCGAGGAGGCCGTGCACGTCCAGTTCTATCTGACGCTCCTCGACACCTACCTCCCCGACCCGGAGGACCGGGCCGCGGCCTTCGACGCGGTGGAGAACATCCCGTCGATCCGTGAGAAGGCCGAGTTCTGCTTCAGGTGGATCAACGAGGTCGAGAAGCTCGACCGGCTGGAGACCCAGGCAGACCGCCGCCGGTTCCTCCTCAACCTGATCTGCTTCGCCGCGTGCATCGAGGGCCTGTTCTTCTACGGGGCCTTCGCGTACGTCTACTGGTTCCGCAGCCGGGGTCTGCTGCACGGCCTGGCCACCGGCACCAACTGGGTGTTCCGGGACGAGACCATGCACATGAGCTTCGCGTTCGAAGTGGTCGACACCGTCCGCAAGGAGGAGCCGGAGCTGTTCGACGAGCACCTCCGGCAGCAGGTGACCGACATGATGCGGGAGGCGGTCGAGGCGGAGCTGCAGTTCGGCCGCGACCTGTGCGGTGAGGGCCTGCCGGGGATGAACACCGAGTCGATGCGCCAGTACCTTGAGTGTGTCGCCGACCAGCGCCTGGCCCGGCTGGGCTTCTCCCCCGTGTACGGCTCCGAGAACCCCTTCTCCTTCATGGAGCTGCAAGGGGTTCAGGAGCTGACCAACTTCTTCGAGCGTCGCCCGTCCGCGTACCAGGTGGCGGTCGAGGGCTCGGTGTCGTTCGACGACGAGTTCTGATCCCGGTCCCCCACTTCCGCTGTCCGGTCACGCCGCCCGGGTCACGTCCTGGGCGGTGATGGCCTGGCGGCCCCGGGCCGTTCGGTCGGCCTGCTGGGCCTCCCGGAGCTGGCGGTCGATGTGCCGGTCGCGCGCCAGACCGATCAGGGACGGAAGGGCGAGGACCACGAAGATCGCGAGGACGACGAGTATTCCGACGATGTTGTCCGTTGCTGTGTTCATGGACATCAGTCTCGCGCCGGACGCTCCTGACCGTCAGTGGCAGGACTGCCGCACATCCTCGATTTCCTGCCAATACCGAGGCACACTGGCAGCATGCTCGAAAACGTGGCCGTCGTACTGCTCGACGGAGTGCATCCCTTCGAACTCGGCGTCGTCTGCGAGGTCTTCGGCCTCGACCGCGGCGACGAGGGCCTGCCGGTGTACGACTTCGCGGTCGCCTCGGCCGAGGGCCCGACACTGAGCACCCACGCGGGCTTCTCCGTGGGTACGGAACACGGGCTGGAGCGTCTTGAGACGGCCGACCTGATCGCCGTACCCGCCGGGCAGACCTATGCGGAACGGGAGTATCCGCCGGAGCTCCTGGACGCGCTGCGGCGGGCCGTGGAACGCGGGGCCCGGGTGCTCAGCGTCTGTTCCGGGGTCTTCGTGCTCGCCGCCGCGGGACTGCTGGACGGCCGGCGGTGCGCGGTGCACTGGCGGCACGCCGAAGAGCTGGCCCGGCGCTATCCGCGGGTGCGCGTCGAGCCGGACGTGCTGTACGTCGACGCGGGGGCGGTGATCACCTCCGCCGGTACGGCCGCCGGGATCGACGCCTGTCTGCACCTGGTACGGGAGGCGCACGGGCCCGAGGTCGCCAACGCCATCGCCCGCCGGATGGTCGTACCGCCGCACCGGGACGGCGGGCAGGCCCAGTACATCGAGCGGCCCCTGCCCAGGTCGCGGTGCGACACCGTCGGGGAGGTGCTGGTGTGGATGGAGCGCCATCTCGACGAGGAGGTGACCGTCGAGCAGCTCGCGGAGCGCGCCCACATGTCGCCCCGCACCTTCGCCCGCCGCTTCCAGCAGGAGACGGGCACCACGCCCTACCGCTGGATTCTGCGGCAACGCGTGCTACTGGCACAGCAGTTGCTGGAGGCGACGGACGAGACGATGGACGCGATCGCCTGGCGCACCGGGTTCGGCAACGCGGCGGCGCTGCGCCACCAGTTCGTACGGTCACTGGGCACCACCCCGCAGGCGTACCGGCGTACGTTCAAGGGCCCGGAGGCCGCCTGAACGTACGCCGGTTCCACCCAGTGGATCTTCAGCGAGGTGTCACTCGCAGCAGCATCCGGTCCGGGTGCAGGGTGATGCCCACGCGGACCGCGTCGCGCGACCCCGGCACCCGTTCGAGCCGCCACTTCCTCGCCACCTCGGCCGTGAGAATGGTGAGCATGGCCATGGAGAAGTGGTCACTCGGACACTTGCGGTTGCCCACGCCGAACGGGGTCATCGCGTACTTGGGCAGACTCCTGGTGCGTTCCGGAAGCCAGCGGTCGGGGTCGAACTCGGTGTTCCGCTCGTACGAACGCGGGTCGCGCTGGATCGCGTACGGGCTGTACACGAGATCGGCACCGGCCGGAATCCGATAGCCGCCCAGTTCGGTATCGGCCACCGCCCGCCGCGTCAATATCCAGACGGGCGGCTGCAAACGCATCGTCTCGACGATGACATTGTTCGTGTACGTCAGTTTGCGGACGTCCGCGAATGCGACCGCGCGTTCGCCCCCGACGGATTCGGCCTCCTCGGCCACCTTGTCGGCGTGTTCCGGCTGTTCGGCGAGGACCTGGAGCAGAGACATGATCGTGGAGGCGACGGTTTCGGCACCAGGGGTGACTATGGCGACGACCTGATCGTGGATCTCCTGTTCACCTATGGGATCGCCATTCCCGTCCTTCGCCGTCAGCAACGCCGTCAGCAAATCGTCCGGATTCTGACCGGATGCCCGGCGCTCGGCCACGATCTCGTCGACGACGAGATGCATATCGGCCAGGGCCCGGTTGAATTTGCGGTTGGCCGGCAGCGGTAGCCGGTAGAGCGGTCCCGCGGGGATCACCATGCGCCGGTACATCCCCAGGAACACCGTGGCGAGCGCGGCGCACAGCCGCTCGGCCCGCTCGTCCATGTAGTCGCCGCGCAGCAGACAGCGGGCCGCGATACGCACGGCGATCCGGAAGGATTCCGAGGTGCAGTCGATGATCTCGCCGGGCTGCCGGCGCCGGGCGAACGCGCGTGCCTCCTCCTCGATGATCGGCCCGTACTGGGGGAGGACGTCCAGCCTGAACGCGGGCTGGATGGTGCGTCGTTGACGCCGGTGGGTGGGCCCGTTGGCGGTGGCCACGCCCTCCTTGCCGAGCAGCCCTTCGAGGGACTCCCACAGCGGGCCGCCGATGATGTAGTCGGGGCTGAGCGCGAGTTCCCCGACCAGTTCCGGCGCGGTGGCGGCGTACACCGTCTTGGGGCCGAGCTTCAGCCGTATGACGTCGCCGTGGTCGCGGAGCCGGGCGAAGTAGCCCAGCGGGTCGCGGACCAGCTGCCAGCCGTGGCCGAGGAGCGGAACACCGCCGCCCGCGAGGGGCGGATCGGGCAGTTCCACCGTGTCGGGAGACGCGGAACGCACGGATTCGACGGTCATTTCTCACCTGCCGCTTCGTTGTTGACGTACGGGGGTGTGGAGCGGTCGTCCCAGTCGTCGACCATGTAGCGGCCGGACTCGTGGTGGAACCAGTAGACGGAACTGAACCAGTTCCGCATATTGCCGAGACAGGCGATCACGGCACTGCTCATTTCCTTTCCGCTCGCGCTGCCGTCGTCGAGCGATTCGGCGAACCGGCGCGCTTCCTGTTCCGCTGCGATGAATTCCACGATGGTTCCCTCGACCCGCCCCCTGAGGTCCGCTATGGCCTCTTCGAGCGTCAGCCCGTCATGCCGGATGAGACTGATTCCGAGATTGTGGAACTCGTCTCCCGCGATTTCCTTGGGGAGTGAGCAGAGGTCGTTGTACCAGGCGGCGAATTCCTGGCTCAGCAGCGCCGCCCGGCGGTATGCGGGGTGTCTCCTCACCGCGATGGGGAGTTCGTGTCCCGCGCTCGGTTCCAGGAGGTCCGTCCAGATCCAGTGCGCGAATGTGAGCCGCCGCAGTTCGAGGTATTCCTCGACTTTCGGCACGGTTCCGTTTGCACGGTTGCGGAACTCACGGTCGTACGCGTCGATCACCGCGTGGAAGTGCCGTGCGAAGCGGGCGTTCCACCTCCTGCCCAGGAACGAGTACAGGCGCAGCACGCTGTCCGCGAACCCCGCGACCAGCGGGTCCCGGTGGTGCAGATACAGCCCGGGTGCGTCCAGCACGGTGTGGAGCCGGCCCTTGAGTTTCCGCCAGGCGGCGGGCCGGCCGTGCACGATGTCCCGGTCGTGCCGGTCGTCCCAGACGAAGAACCAGGCACTGAAGTCCGCTATCGCCTGGAGTACGTCGTCCGGGGCGCCGAGGTAGTACCCGGCCATCAGATCGGTGTAGCAAAGGCCATCGGCATATTCTTCGACCTTGTCCGCCGGCATGAGGCGTTTTTCCAGCAGCCAGCTCCTGGTCTTCTCCTGAAGCCGGGGCCAATACGGATGCAGTTGCCGGGGAAACTCCGCCTCGATCACCGGTAAGGCCAGTGATGGTGGGATCGCTGCCGCTGGTGTCGCCGGTGAGGTGCTGTGTGGAAATGCAGGCACGAACAAACCCCTCTCAGCCGCCAGTTGGCGCGACACCCCTCCCGCTGTGCCGGGCGTGCGCCGTTGCGTATCCCCGCACTTCCCATTCAGCACTACAACTGACCGTTCTGGGAACGGATTTGCTTCCTTCACTACCCCAAGCTACCGAGACTGGCCTCCCGTCTGACTGGTTCTGGATCACTGGAAGCGCACTTGAGTCCGTTTTTCGATCGAACGTGCGACGGATGCACGAACGGCCCCTGGTCAGGGGCCGTTCGTGGACGTGTGCCTCAGGAGTTCTCAGTCGTTCGCGACCACGGGGTACCGGGGCTCGTTCTCGGCCATCTGCCGCAGCGCGTCCTTGCGCTCGCGCTTGGAGAGCCGGTCGATGTACAGATACCCGTACAGGTGATCGGTCTCGTGCTGCAAACAGCGTGCGAAGTAGCCGGTGCCGCGCACCTTGATCGGGTTGCCCTTCTCGTCCTGCCCGGTCACCTCGGCGTAGTCGGGCCGGGCGAGCGGCGCGTACGCGGTGGGCACGGAGAGGCAGCCCTCGTTGCTGTCGTCCAGCCGGCGCCGCTCGGCAGGCAGCTCGACCAGCTGGGGGTTGCAGATCACACCGGTGTGCCGGGCGCCCTCGTCGTCGGGGCAGTCGTAGATGAAGACCTTCAGGCCGACGCCGATCTGGTTGGCGGCCAGGCCCACGCCTTCGGCGGTGCGCTGGCTGGCGAACATGTCCGCGACCAGCTGGTCCAGCTCCGCGCCGAACTCGGTGACGTCCTGGCACTCCTTGTGCAGCACCGGGTTGCCGACGACCGTGATGGGCCGCGAGGTCCCGCGCTCACGCCAGGCGGCTTCACGCTCCTCACCGCCCTCGGTGTCGATGACGAAGCCCTCGTCGTCCACGGGGAGCACGCCCGCGTGCTGCTGATCGGTGTCCTGCTGCGCCATGACCGACGTATGCCTTCCTGCAAAACTGGGGTGAGTTGCTGATACAGGGTACGGGGAAGCGCCCCGTGGGAGCGCGCCCGAAGGGGCGCGGGGCCGTTTCAGTGTGCGGCTCCGCCGCGTGGGCGCGACCGGCCACAACGGACCCGCAGTCGGCCAGGGACCTAACAGACCTCTTCGAGATCCCGCCAGTCACGAGTCTCCGGACTGTCCGCGACCCACCCGTCCAACAGCCCCCTCACCAGCGAAGCCGGCGCAGCGATACCGCACTCCCGCTCCGGCGCCCAGAACTGCCCGTCCGTACGATGCCCCAGCGGCCCGGGATGCCCAGGCTCACTGTGATCGTGCGGATCGAGATGCTCCCCGTCACCCTCGTCGGACGGCATCCGGGACTCCGAGCACATCCGGCACAGCAACCGCACCGACGACGACCAGTCCTCGGCGGCGAAGCCGGCGTCGGACGCCAGCCGCTCCAGGGCGTCCCGGTCGTCCTCGGCGGCGGCCTCCAGGAGGACCACCCAGGTGGGCACGGGCGAGGGCGCCCACAGCTCGATCTCGTCGAAGACGGGGTAGGAGTGCCCGGCCGCGGTGGTCCGCTCCCCATGGGGCACCCCGTCGTGCAACACGACCTCGCCCCAGCGGCGCCCGGAGGACGGCAGCGGGATCGACAGCACCTCGATCCGGGCGGGATCGAGCCGCCGCCCCCACACGACCTCGGCCTCGCCCTCCGGCGACAGCCGTACGGCGGCGCTGCCCAGGTCCATCCCGACGGGCTCACCGGCGGCCGTCGCACCCCCGGGCACCCGCAGCCCGTACGCCTGCCAGGCCCGCCGGGCCAGCGGCCAGTCCTGGAGGGCGGTGGCCGCGATGCCCACGTTCCACCAGTCGGGGGCCCCGGTCTCCCGGTCGAGCAGGGCGACGGCGCGGAGACCGGCCGCCCGGGCCTGCTCCCAGTCGTGCCGGAACTTGTGCAGCAGCGCGAGGTTGAACCAGGACTCGGACAGCCAGGGTTCCAGATCGGCGGCACGTGTCAGCAGCGCGCCCGCGTCCTCGTACCGCCCGTCGCCGATCAGCGTGAACGCGCGGTCGGTGGCCTGCCGCCATGAGGCGGAGGGCCGGTGCCGCCCCTTGCCGAAGATCCTCACGATTCCCGCCTGCCAGTGCCGTGGAGTGGGCCGGCTTCTGCCCCCGTACAGCCTCTCCCTCGCATCCAACCACGGACCGCTGGAGGGGCGCTCATTACCCATGGGTTACCCAACCCAGGGCAGCGTAAGACCGTCCGCACCTCTCCCACCACCACCTCAACCGATGCGCTCACGAACGACTCCACCATTCCTGGCGAGTACCCGGGCGAGCGATTCCACCACCTCGGGCTGATAGTCCCGGCCGGTTGCGAGCCGCAGCTCCTCGAGCGCCCGCAGTGGTCCGCCCGCTCCGGCATCCCGCACCTTCTCCTCGTACGCGTTGACGGCCCGCACGATACGCGCGGAAAGCGGCTGCTCCCGATAGGGATCGGCCTGCCGCTCCACGACCACGGCGACCGCGGCGGCCACCCCCGTCTGCCGTACGACGGCCCCGCCGAGCAGCGCGATCCGGCGCTGTTCCTCCACCGGGAGTGCGGCCGTGGCCCCGGCCGGTACCGGGTCGACGAGGCTGAGCTGCCCGATGTCGTGCATGAGGGCCGCGTACTCCAGCACGGTCAGCTCCGGTTCGGACAGCCCCAGCTCCCGCCCCACCGCCCGGCTGAGCACCGCCACCCGCCGGGCGTGCCCGGCCGGGGTGTATCCGGCGATCTCGGTGGCGCGGGCCAGGGAGGCGATCGTCTGCCGATAGGTGGCCCGCACGGCCGCGTACCGCCGGAAGGCGAGCTGGGTGAGGAGCAGCGGCAGCGAGAAGACGGGCAGCGCCCAGAGCCCGACCACGGCCACCGCGAGCGCCATGACCACCCCGGTGGCGCACACGGCGGTCCCGATCCCCAGCGTGGCCCGCAGTTCGTCGCGCAGCAGCGGACCGAAGGGCCAGCCGGTGCGCGAGTGGGCCAGCGCGGCGGCGAGCACGGCGTCGCAGAGCGCGGTGAGCCCGAGCAGCGCGACAAGCAGCAGGACGTAGGCGGGGCCGCCCCAGGCCTCGAACACGCCCTGACTGTGGAGGGGCTGGAAACAGACGGCGGCGAACCCGGCGGTGAGCACCCGCCGGGCGAGGTGGTCGGCGGTCGGCCCCTGTCCGCGCGCGACGTGCGGTACGCAGCCGGCGAGAGTGGCCGCCACGATGACGGCGACGACCTGGAGGGCGCCGTGGTGCGTTGCCCGCCCCGCGTCCTCCCCGAGCAGCGCGTACGACAGCGCCCCGGCGGCGGCGAGCGGCGCCGCCTCGCGCGACTCGGGCCCGCTCCACCGGGTCAGCTCCCCGAGCATGACGAGCAGCCCGAAGGAGAGCGCGACGGCCCGTTCGTCGAGGCCGGACCAGAGGGTGTGGGCGAGCGAGAGGGTGGCGAGGAGGGCGGCGGCGGTGTGGACGAGGGTTCTCATGCCGCCCTCCGCCGTGCGGTTCTGCGAGGTCCGGGTCATGTCACCCCGCCCTTGCTGCCTGCCTGCCCGGGAATGCCGTCGGGATGCGATCCTGCCGGACGGGAAACGGACGGCGTGGGCGGCGTGTGCGGCGTGTGCGGAGTGTCGCGACGGGACTGCACCGAGTCGGCTGTCACCGCCGGATGCCATCCACCCCGGCGGCCGAGCGCTCGCACCAGCGCCCGCACCATCACCGGGTCGAACTGCGTCCCCGCGCACCGTTCCAGCTCGGCAAGCGCCGCCGGCACCGGGCGGGCCCGGCTGTACGAGCGGGTCGACGTCATCGCGTCGAACGCGTCCGCGACGGCGACCACACGCGCGAACTCCGGGATCTGGCCGCCGACGAGCCCGTAGGGGTACCCGCTCCCGTCCAGCCGCTCGTGATGGTGCAGGATCGCCGACCGGGCCTCCCCCAGGAAGCCGATCCCCCGGACCATCTCGTGCCCGTACTCCGGGTGCAGTTCGATCACCCGCCGCTCCTCCGGGGTCAGCGGCCCGTCCTTCCGCAGCAGCCGGGTGGGCACGCCCAGCTTGCCCACGTCGTGCAGGATGCCGGCGAACCGCAGCACTTCCACCCGCTCGTCGTCCATGCCCAGTTCCCGCGCGATCATCATCGACGCCTGCCCGACCCGCTCGCTGTGCCCGCGCGTGTACCCGTCCTTGATGTCGACGGCCTGCACGAGCGCCCGGATCGTCGCCTGGTGCGCCGCCCGCTCCCGGTGGTACTGCGCGAACGCCCACCACGACACCCACATCGGCAGCAGCACGAGCAGCGCGGCGACGGGCCCGTACGGACCGCGCCACAGGACGGCCATCATCAGCCCGGCGAGCCCGTGCACACCGCCCGGCACCAGCGACCGTAGGAACAGCCCCCGCCAGGCCAGCCGCACCGGCACCCGTTCGGCGAGCGCCAGGATGCCTCCGTCGAGCAGGGCCAGGACGAGGCAGAACGCGACCACGGCCACCCCGGTGATGACCAGTGCGTACGGAAAGGAGGAGGAGACGACCGCGTCCGGCCCGGCGAGCGACCAGTGGACCCGCGAAGCCGTCCAGGCGCCGATCCCGAGCTGTCCGGCCCGCCAGAGCCGGCGCGGCCAGGGCGCGGGCTCCCCGCCCCGCACGAGCAGCGCGCCCGGCAGCGGCACGAGCGCGGCGGCCGCGGGCGGCAGCAGGAAGGCACCGGCGAGCAGGACGGGCGTGTGCCACCGGGGCTGCCCGCCGCCGGTGCCCCCGGGACCTGCGGCGCCCGGCCCCCCGTGCCCACGGCCCCCGCCGAACCGGCCGACCGCGAGCTGCTCGCACGCGGCGCACAGCGCGGCGAACAGCGCCACGGCGCCCCAAGGGGCGTGTGCGGACCGGACGGGCGCCGCGCAGAGGACGGCCCCCACGGCGACAGCGATGACGTAGACACGCGCCCACGGCGTGATCGACCGCATGGCGCTCCCTCCCCCGCGTCCCGGACCAGGGCCGACCGGGCTGACGTTCGGCACAAGCCCGTTCAGGCTCCGGGACATGGAGGATAGGGCGGCCGGCAGCGGCCGTACGGAGGCATTGGACGAATCTCAGGCCTCAGGAACCGCAGATTAGCCCGTTAGGGGGAACAGTGGACGCTCGGCCGTTTCCGTCTCAGTACGCCACATCCGCCGCCAGCACCTTGGCCAACTCCTCGACCGTGGCCGGGGATTCACGCTGGAACGCGGCGATGTCCAGACCGTCGTCGCCCATGACGGTCAGCAGGGCGCGTTCCCCGACGGCCAGCACGATGACGTGCCCGGAGCCGCACCGGGCGACCACCTCGCGCAGGGCGCCGACCTTCGCCTGCTCGGCGATCCGGCGGCTCACTCCGAGCGTCGCGGCGGCGAGCGCCGCGACCGACTCGGCGTGCACGGTGTCCGTGTCGGCGACGACGAGAAGGCCGTCCACCGTGGACAGGACGCTTTCGGAGACTCCCATCACCCGGTCCCGCAAGGACATCAGGATGCCGGTGAGCTGGGAGGACTGGGGGGACTCGGGGAACTCGGGATTGTCGCTCAGGGGACTCGGAGGGCTCAGGGGACCCATGGGACGTACTCCTTGCGGTCAGTCGGGCTCCGGAAGAGCGCGCAACGCGCGGCGGACATGCCGCAGCGTTTCGACAGAGGGTTGGTCGGCGGCCAGTTCTTCGGCCGAGGGGCCCAGCAGGGCGGGGTTAGCCGCACCCCGTACGGGAAGCGTTTGCCGTACGGGCAGAAGGGGTGCGCTCACCCCCTGGTCGTCGGCCGCAGCACTTCCCTCATCGTTTCCGTCAGCGCTTCGGTCATCTCTTCCATCGTCCGCACTCACGTCCCCCCTTTCTCTCCGCCACGAGGAACACGCCTCGGCAGCGGCTCGGTTCTCGACGGCGCCGGCAGCGGGCCGGCGGCCGGCGTACGGCCGGGGGTGACGCGCGGCGCCGTACTGGGCCGGCCACCGGGTACGGTCGGGTTCTCCCAGCGGAGCAGCCCGAGCGTCTCCATGCGGACCAGGTCCAGCATCACGGCGTACAGTCCGCGCCCCAGCGCGAAGGCGATGTCCCGGGCCGTACGGCGCCCGTTGACCTGGTTCAGAATCTCCTGGTGACGGCCGGTCAGCGGCGCGCCGACTCCACGGCCGACACCGGGATCGGTGCCCCCCGGCGCCGGGGTGGGGCGCACTCGGGCCAGTTCGCCCGGGGGTCCCCACAGGCGGCTGAGCAGCGCGATGCGCCGCGTGGTCTCGTCGGTCAACTGCCTTGGCTCCACGCCCGGTCGGGCACGGAGTGTCGGCTCCGGACCGCTCAGCTCCCAACTGCCCGGCGCGCCGAGTGACATGGCGAAGGCCGCGTCGAACACGGCAGCCGTGCAGATGACTTCGAGTTCGGCGGCGCCCACCAGCCCGTCGGCCACCAGGCGTTCGCCGAGCAGGTCCGCGTCGCGCTGTGCGGCGCACGCGGCGAGCCAGGCCTCGTCGCCGATCCGGCCCGACGTCAGCAGTGCGGAGGTGGCGGTCGGCGCGCCCGGTGTCTCGACCGCGCCCACCAGTCCGTCGCGCAGATGGAGCGTGCCTCCCGGGGTGCCCGCGACCCGTAGCGTGCCGCTGAACTGCTCCTCGCGCAGACCCAGCAGCAGTGCGGGCACATTGCGCGCGGCGGACGCCCTCATGCACTCACCCGCGCTCTCGAACCGGCCACGCCGGTGGCGCCCGTCATGCGAGCACCTCGCCGGCCAGGTCGCCGAGGCTGCGCGCGGCGAGTGCGAGGTTGGCCCGCTCCCGGTCGAGTCCGGCCGTCAGCAGCAGCGGGTCGCCGGCCGGGCGGCCTACCGCGAGCAGGACCTGATGGCGTCGCACGCTGGTGGTGACGACGCTCTCCAGCTCGCCCTCGGCGCCCGCCCGGCCGAGCCGTTCGGCGACGAGGGCTGCGAAATCGGAGCTCTCCTGGCCGTCCCCGGCCTCGGCGACGTCTCCCGCCACTCCGTAGGTGAGGCCGGTGACCGCGTCGACGAGGGCGACACCGGTGACGCCGGGGGAGTCGAGGAACCGGGCCAGCGAGGCCTCAACTGCCGTCGCCATTTGGCCATTCCCCCTTCACTTCCGACCGCTGCACAGTAATTTGAACGTCAACTTGCGTAACACGTACAAAAGTTGATGTTTCGCGGCCCGTAAGTCGCTTGTGTTCGATCGTAGTTGCACGGACAGCGACCGGTCAGCGTCACTCAGGAATTGGGGCACCAGAATGAACATCGAGACAGCGCTCAAGGAAGCCATGACCGTGGACGGGGCGCTCGGAGTGGCCCTGGTCGACTACGACAGCGGTATGTCGCTCGGCACCCTCGGCGGCGGCCCGGGCCTGGACCTGGAGCTCGCGGCGGCGGGCAACACCGAGGTCGTACGGGCCAAGATGCGCACGCTGGCCTCGCTGGACATGAATGACACCATCGAGGACATCCTGATCACGCTGGGCAGGCAGTACCACCTGATCCGCCCGCTGGCCAGCAGCAAGGGCGCGCTCTTCCTGTACGTCGCGCTCGACCGGTCGCGCAGCAACCTGGCGCTGGCCCGGCACAGCCTGAAGAGAATCGAGAACGGCCTGGACGTCTGACGTCCAGGCACGAGCAGAAAAGATCAAAAAGGAAAGCGGCGATCGGCCCCGCCCGAGGCGGGGCCGACGGCGTCAGCTCTCGGCGGCCACGTCGTGCTCGGGCACGACCTGCCCGGAGCGGATCAGATCGAGCCGCCCCAGGACCTTGGCGCGCAGGTCGGTCGGCACGTCGTCCTGCCCGCAACAGCGCTTGACGAGCTTCTTCACGGCCTGTTCGAGCCCGTACTTCTCCAGGCACGGAGAGCACTCCTCGAAGTGGACCTCGAACTTGGTGCAGTCCGAGTCCGGCATCTCCCGGTCGAGGAACTCGTAGAGATGATCGAGTACTTCACTGCAGTCCGTTTCGTGCGGCTCTCCGCAGCTCATGAGCCCGAGCCTTTCGCTTCGTTCGACTCTCCGGCACCGGCCGGGACCAGGCCACGGTCACGGGCGTAGTCCTCCAGCATGCCGCGCAGCTGACGACGGCCGCGGTGCAGCCGGGACATCACCGTACCGATGGGTGTCCCCATGATGTCCGCGATCTCCTTGTACGCAAAGCCCTCTACGTCCGCGAGGTAGACCGCGATGCGGAATTCCTCCGGGATCGCCTGCAGCGCTTCCTTGACGTCCGAGTCGGGCAGGTGGTCGAGCGCCTGCGACTCGGCGGAGCGCAGACCGGTCGACATGTGCGACTCGGCACGCGCGAGCTGCCAGTCCTCGATCTCCTCGGCGGCACTGCGCTGGGGTTCGCGCTGCTTCTTGCGGTACGAGTTGATGAACGTGTTCGTGAGAATCCGGTACAGCCACGCCTTGAGGTTCGTGCCCTCACGGAACTGGTGGAAGGACGCGTACGCCTTGGCATACGTCTCCTGCACCAGGTCCTCGGCGTCGGCCGGGTTGCGTGTCATGCGCAGCGCGGCCGAGTACATCTGGTCGAGGAATTCGAGCGCGTCCCGCTCGAAGCGCGCACTGCGCTCGGCGGTCGACTCACTCCTGCCCGGACCCTCGGGCTGCTCCGCCTGGCCGTGTTCGGTCCCTGCGTCGGTCCCAGTGACCGGACCCACCTCCTCCAGTGATGTGACGGGATCGAAACCGATCCCACTCGAATCGGAGGATAGACGAACATCGTGTCCGCCCGCCGCCCGAACGGGGGCGGTCTTCGACGCGTGCAGCACCGTCCAGTCCAGGTCAGCGCTGCTGCGTCGATTCGGGCAGATGGTCGAACCCATGCGGCGGACTTCCTCTCGTACGAACGGTCACCACACGCTCGTGGTATCTGATCCGCACAACAGTGGTCCACGACGCGGCATTCCCGGCCGTCACCCGAGTGACGCGATCCACTCCACGACCCGGCCCGTGATCACCGTCAGCGCCTCGTCCTGCCCGAGAGGCGCCCGTTTCGGCACGGCGAAACCATGATCGCCGTACGGCACCTCCACCAACTCGTGCTCCCCCGGCGGGAACTCGGCCGGTTTCCCGAACGGGTCGTTGCCACCCTGGACGACCAGGGTGGGCACCCCGGCCCCGAGCAGTTCGGCGGCCCGCGACTTCTCCGGCCTGCCGGGCGGGTGCAGCGGGAAGGAGAGCGCGAGCACGGCCACGGCGCCCAGTTCCCCGGCCGTACGACAGGCCACACGGGCCCCCGCGCTGCGCCCGCCCGCGATCACCGGCAGCCCTGGTTCCGCGAGCGCGGGCCAGATTCCCCGCCACCCCACGTCCAGCGTCTTCGGCGCGGGCGCCAGCTTCTTCCCGGACACCCGCCAGGGCTGCTCGACGAGCGCCACGGTGACGCCGTGCGCGGGCAGCTCCCCGGCGAGCGCCTGGAGGTCCCGGGCCTCGATGCCCCCGCCGGCGCCATGGCTGACGGCGAGGACGAGGCGGGCCTTCGCGGCCGGACGCCAGGTGATGCGGGCGGTGCCCGCGTCGGTCTCGACGGCCACGACGGCCTCGGCGGTGTTCTCGGTGCTCACGTCAGAAGAGTGTGCCCTCCTCGGGGCCCTCCAGCTCGGTCAGCAGCTCCGGTCCGTTGTTGCGGACATTGCTTACGGCGGTGGAGACGGGGTAGGCGCGCATCAGCCCGGTGGGCGGCGCCGCGAGCAGCGCGCGCAGGTCGTCCACGTCGGTGCGGGCCGGGTCGAGCCAGGCGTCCCAGTGGTCCGGGGTGAGCATCAGGGGCATCCGGGGGTGGATGTCGGCCAGGGCACGCGGGCCCTCCGCGGGGGCGGCAGCGAGCGGGGAGGTCTCGGCCTCGGTGGTGATGACCGAGCACGTCACCCACCAGGCCCGCGGGTGGTCGTCGGGCAGGGTCCGGTCCCGCCAGAACTCGTACAGGCCCGCCATCGCGAAGACCGACCCGTCGGCGGGCGTCACGAAGTACGGCTGCTTGCGCGGCCGCTTCTTCCTGCCCTCGACCTCCAGCTCACGCTCGCCGGTCCCGGTGACCCACTCGTAGTAGCCGTCGGCGGGCAGGATGCAGCGCCGGGTGGTGAAGGCCCGACGGTACGAGGGCTTCTCGTGGACGGTCTCCGCGCGCGCGTTGATCATCCGGGCGCCGCCCTCGGGCGTCTTGGCCCAGGACGGCACGAGGCCCCATTTCAGCTTCCGCAGCTGCCGAACCGGTTCGGGGTCCTCCGCGTCCTTCAGGGGACGGTCGAGTACCGCACAGACCTCTTTGGTCGGGGCCACGTTGTAGTCGGGGGCGAGTGTCTCCTCGGGCTCCCACTGCTCGACCTCAAAGATTCCTGCGAGATCCTCGGGCGCACGACTCGCTGCATACCTACCGCACATACATGCCACACTGCCAGATTCGAAGCGACGCTAGGGAGCCTCCGCCGACAATGGACAGCACCGCATCCACCTCGCTGGCCGGTCTCTGGGACGAGATCTTCGGCAGCCAGCCCGACCCCGACCTGTGGGTGGTGATCGCGACCCTGGTCGCCGCGCTCGCCGTGACCGTCCCGCATCCCCTGTGGCGCCTCTCGCGCAACGCCATCACCATCGCGCACGAGGGCGGCCACGGGCTGGTCGCGCTGCTGACCGGCCGTACCCTCACCGGCATACGCCTGCACTCCGACACCAGCGGCCTCACGGTCAGCCGGGGCAAGCCGCACGGCATAGGCATGATCCTTACGGCCGCCTTCGGCTACACCGCTCCCCCGCTGCTCGGCCTCGGCGGCGCCGCCCTGCTCGCCGCCGGCCACATCACGGCCCTCCTGTGGCTGGCCACGATGCTGCTGGTGGCGATGCTGGTGATGATCCGCAACGCGTACGGCGCCCTCACGGTGTTCCTCACCGGCGGCACCTTCGTGGCGGTGTCCTGGCTCGCCGGCCCCCAGATCCAGGCGGCGTTCGCCTACGCGGTGGTGTGGTTCCTGCTGCTGGGCGGAGTCCGCCCGGCCTTCGAACTCCAGGCAAAGCGCCGCAGGGGCGGAGCGGGCGACTCGGACGCGGACCAGTTGTCCCGGCTCACGCATGTACCGGCGGGGCTGTGGCTGTTCCTGTTCCACGCGGTGAGCCTGTGCTCGCTGATAGGCGGGGGGCGATGGCTGCTGGAGGTATGACGGGCACCGTGGGAGCGTCGTCAGGGGGCGCGGGGCTGTAGCTGTCTGCGGCTCCGCCGCGGGGCGCGACCAGCCACAACGGCACCGCACCCGAGGAACGGCCGCGCACTAAAGTAAACCTATGGCCCCGAACCCCGCAGACACCGCCCTCTGGCCCGCCCCGCACGCGAGCGGAGCCGTCGACGCGACGGTCCACGTGCCCGGGTCCAAATCCGTCACCAACCGCGCCCTCGTCCTCGCCGCCCTCGCCTCCGAGCCCGGCTGGCTCCGCCGCCCCCTTCGCTCCCGCGACACCCTGCTGATGGCCGGTGCCCTGCGTACCATGGGCGTCGGCATCGAGGAGGGCGTGGGCCCCGACGGCACCGGCGAGGCCTGGCGCGTGATCCCCTCCGGCCTGCGCGGCCCCGCCACGGTCGACGTCGGCAACGCCGGCACCGTGATGCGCTTCCTGCCCCCGGTCGCCGCCCTCGCCGACGGCCCCATCCGCTTCGACGGCGACCCGCGCTCCTACGAGCGTCCGCTCAACGGAGTGATCGACGCCCTGCGCGCCCTCGGCGCCCGCATCGACGACGACAGCCGCGGCGCGCTCCCTCTGACGGTGCACGGCGGCGGTGCCCTGGACGGTGGCCCGGTGTCGATCGACGCGTCCTCGTCGTCGCAGTTCGTGAGCGCCCTGCTCCTCTCCGCCCCGCGCTTCAACCAGGGCGTGGAGGTCCGCCACACCGGCGCGACCCTGCCCTCGCTCCCCCACATCCGCATGACCGTCGACATGCTGCGCGCGGTCGGCGCCCAGGTGGACACCCCGGAGTCCGGCGGCGAGCCGAACGTCTGGCGGGTCACACCGGGCGCGCTGCTCGGCCGGGACCTGACGATCGAGCCGGACCTCTCCAACGCCCAGCCCTTCCTGGCGGCGGCCCTGGTGACCGGCGGCAAGGTGACGGTCCCCGACTGGCCGGCCCGCACCACCCAGCCCGGCGACCGGCTCCGAGAGATCTTCACGGAGATGGGCGGTTCCTGCGAACTCACCGATTACGGGCTGGAGTTCACGGGCTCCGGCGCGATCCACGGCATCGACGTGGACCTGAGCGAGGTCGGCGAGCTGACCCCGGGCATCGCGGCGGTCGCGGCCCTCGCCGACTCCCCGTCCACCCTCACCGGGGTGGCCCATCTGCGCCTCCACGAGACGGACCGCCTGGCGGCCCTCACCAAGGAGATCAACGAACTCGGCGGCGATGTGACCGAGACGGCCGACGGCCTGCACATCCGCCCGCGCCCGCTGCACGGCGGGACCTTCCACACCTACGAGGACCACCGCATGGCAACGGCCGGCGCGATCATCGGTCTGGCGGTGGAGGGCGTACGGATCGAGAACGTGGCGACGACGGCGAAGACCCTCCCGGACTTCCCCGATCTGTGGGCCGGAATGCTCGGGAACTGACGGGCGGACCGGAATCATGCGCCGCTACGGCAAGAACACCGACGAGGACGACATCCGCTCCCGCCCGAACCGCAAGGGCAACCGACCCCGTACGAACATCCGCCCGAAGCACGAGGACGCGGCCGACGGCATGGTCCTCACCGTGGACCGGGGCCGGCTGACCGTCCTGGTCGACGACCGGATCGTCATGGCGATGAAGGCCCGTGAACTGGGCCGCAAGGCGGCGGTGGTCGGCGACCACGTGGCCGTCATCGGCGACCTCTCCGGCAAGAAGGACACCCTGGCCCGCATCGTCCGTATCGGGGAGCGCACCTCGCTCCTGCGCCGCACGGCGGACGACGACGACCCCTACGAGCGGGTGGTCGTGGCCAACGCCGACCAACTGGCCATCGTGACGGCCCTGGCGGACCCCGAACCCCGTCCCCGTCTGATCGACCGCTGTCTGGTGGCGGCGTACGCCGGCGGCCTGACCCCACTCCTGGTCCTGACCAAGTCGGACCTGTCCCCGCCCGACAAACTTTTGGAGCTGTACGGCGCCCTGGACATCCCGTTCGTCGTCACGAGCCGCCAGGAACTGGAGAGCGGGGCCGCGGTGGCCCGCGTACGCGAGCAACTGGACGGCAGGATCACGGCGTTCGTCGGCCACTCGGGCGTCGGCAAGACGACCCTCGTCAACGCCCTGGTGCCGAACGACCAGCGCCGCTCGACGGGGCACGTCAACGCGGTGACGGGCCGGGGCCGCCACACCACCACCTCCGCCCTCGCGCTCCCCCTCTCGGGCAACGCGGGCTGGGTGGTCGACACCCCGGGCGTACGTTCGTTCGGGCTGCACCATGTCGACCCGTCCCTCGTGATCCACGCCTTCCCCGACCTGGAACCGGGTACGGAGGGCTGCCCGCGCGCGTGCAGCCACGACGAGCCCGACTGCGCACTGGACGAGTGGGTGGAGAAGGGGCACGCCGATCCGGCGCGGCTCTACTCCCTGCGCCGGCTGCTGTCGACACGGGAGCGGACGGAAGGCGACTGACCTCCGCGTTGTTTGACCGGAGCGAGGTCTGGTAAGGGCATACTCGCACCGAGCCGGATCCGAGTGGGACAAAGCAGTCGACGTGGCACAGGGGAGGACAAGACATGGCGTGGCTGCTGGTCGTTGTGGCGGGGCTTCTGGAAACCGGCTTCGCCGTCTGTCTGAAGCTGTCTCACGGCTTCACCCGTCTCTGGCCGACGGTCGCGTTCTCCGTCTTCGCCCTCGGCAGCTTCGGCCTGCTGACCCTCGCCCTGAAGAAACTCGATGTGGGCCCGGCATACGCGGTGTGGACCGGCATCGGCGCGGCGGGCACCGCGATCTACGGGATGATCTTCCTCGACGACCTGGTGTCCACCCTGAAGATCGTCTCGATCAGCCTGGTGATCATCGGCGTGATCGGCCTCCAGCTGTCCGGCTCGTCGCACTAGAACCAGACAGGGACGGCCCGCGGACTCAGTTCCACACGGCAGCGGGAGCCGGCCTCTGCAGCACGCTCCGTACGAGGTCGGCGACGCCGCCCTCCCCCGGGGGCGCGGCAACGCAGGACAGGGCGAGCCTGACGGCCAGTTCGCAGGTACGGGACATCTCGGCCGCGTCGGACTTGGCCGCGTCCGATTTGGCCGCACCGGCGCCGGACAGCACCGTCACGGCACGGTCCCGGACGAGCGCGACTAAGTCGCCGGGCGAGGGCAGCGGCCCGTCGGCCCTTCGCTGCGCGGGTACCGCCGCGGCGGACGGCACGGCGGTCAGCGTCGGTGAGGGCAGCCGTTCACTCCAGGAGCCGGTGAGCAGGGCCCGTACGAGGTCGTTGTCGCGGGCGGCCGACGTGGTCCACTCGGCGGCCGCGGTGAGCCGCTCCCCCGCACCGGCGCTCGGGTCGGCTGGTGCGGTCAGCGCCCGCTCGACACCCGCGAGGTAGGCGTCGGCCTCTCTGCGGACCAGGGCCCGGGCGAGCCCCTCCTTGCTGCCGAACTCGTTGTACAGCGTCTGCCGGGACACTCCGGCCGCCGCCGCGACGTCGACCATACGCACCGCGGACCACGGACGGCGCGCGAGCGCCGAATAGGCGGCGTCCAGCAGGGAATCCCGCGCTGCAGGCATCATCGGCCTCCCAGAGGCGAGCGGCTCTGCGCCCCAGGTTTGACGCGCACGGAGTCGCTGTCAAGGGTTCGCGACAGCGCCAGGGAGCGCGTATCGACATTCGCACCCCGGGCAGGGACGGCAGAGCCGGGCAAACTCCGGGTAACCGCACCCCGGCCCCCTGTAGCCCGTCGGCTGCCGTGAAAGATACGGTTCGCCTATGCCCGACTATCACGATGACCTGCGCCTTGCCCATGTCCTCGCGGACGCCGCCGACGCCACGACGATGGGCCGGTTCAAGGCACTCGACCTCAAGGTCGAGACGAAGCCGGACATGACACCGGTCAGCGAGGCGGACAAATCGGCCGAGGAACTGATCCGGGGCCAGTTGCAGCGGGCCCGCCCGCGCGACGCGATCCTCGGCGAGGAGTACGGCATCGAGGGCACCGGCCCTCGCCGCTGGGTGATCGACCCGATCGACGGCACCAAGAACTACGTGCGCGGGGTGCCCGTCTGGGCCACCCTGATCTCCCTGATGGAGGCGGGCGAGGGCGGCTTCCATCCGGTGGTCGGCCTCGTCTCCGCGCCCGCCCTGGGCCGCCGCTGGTGGGCGGCGAAGGGCCACGGCGCCTTCACCGGCCGCAGCCTCTCCTCGGCGTCCCGGCTGCGTGTCTCGGGCGTCGCGAAGATGACCGACGCCTCGTTCGCGTACTCGTCACTCACCGGCTGGGAGGACCGCGGTGCGCTTGGCGGCTTTCTGGACCTGACCCGCGAGGTGTGGCGCACGCGCGCGTACGGCGACTTCTGGCCGTACATGATGGTGGCCGAGGGCTCGATCGACATCTGCGCGGAGCCGGAGCTGTCCCTGTGGGACATGGCCGCCAACGCGATCATCGTCACGGAGGCCGGCGGCACGTTCACCGGCCTCGACGGCCGCCCGGGCCCGCACAGCGGCGACGCGGCGGCGTCGAACGGCCACCTCCACGACGAGATGCTGGGTTACCTCAACCAGCGCTACTGACCCCCCGTACGCCCCGTAACAGCCGTACGCGCCCCCTTGTTGACCGTCCCTTTAACTGCCACCCTGAAGTTCCCCCCACTTGTGAACTTGTGAAACGCTGAACAAGCCACACGAAGACAGTGAACAGGGGCGGGAACTCTCTAGGCCCGGACTTCGCGGGTCACCGTTTCAGGTTTGTGGCCAGTGGGTTTGTC